>NZ_JBIWYK010000285.1:0-4169 GCF_044752385.1 Allobosea sp. CER48
TATGCCTATGCACAGGCCCAGCCAGGCGACCACGGGCACGATTATGCCGAGGACGATCTGCCCGACCTGGAGCCGCGCCGGTCGCGCAAGGGCCTCTGGGCCGCGGCTGCCGTGATCGCCGTCGGCCTCCTCGGCGTCGGTGCGACATTCGCCCTGCGCGGCGGCTCGGCGACCAAGGACGGCCAGCCTCCGGTGATCGCGGCCGATCGCGGGCCGGTCAAGGTCGAGCCCGCCAATCCGGGCGGTGCCGAGATCCCCAACCAGAACAAGCAGATCTACGAGCGCGCTGCGGAGGTTCCGCAGGGCAAGAGCAAGGTGGTCAACAACGAGGAGCAGCCGGTCGACGTGCAGCAGGCCGCCCGCTCCATGCCGCCGCGCGTCGTGATGCCCGGGGGCGGAACCGCCTCCGCGCTGGCGGCGGCGCCGGCCGCTCCCGAGCGCAGCATCACGGGTGGCGAGCCTGGCCTGACCCCGATGCCGCCGGTGCCGGGGCTCGGAGAGCCGCGCAAGGTCCGCACCGTCGCCATCCGCCCGGATGGTACGCCGGTTCCCAACCCGGTTGCCGTCGACGTGAACCAGCCGATCGCCACCGGCTCGGCGCCGACGCGTGCAATCGGCAACGCCCCGGCGGCGACGCCGCCGCGGCCGGCCGCTACGACGGCTTCGGTCCCGGCCGCGCCCAAGGTGCAGGAACGCGCGGTCACGCCGCCGGCTGCGACAACGCCCGCCGCCCCGACCCGCCTCGCCAGCGCGCCGCCGGCGCCAGCCGCGGCTCAGCCTGCTCCGGCGACGGCCGCAGTCCGCGCCGGCACGGGCGACTTCGTGGTGCAGCTCGGCGCGCCGGGCAGCGAGGCCGAGGCCCGCGCGACCTTCGCCGCGCTGCAGCGCAAGTATCCGCAGCAGCTCGGCGGCCAGGCGCCGATCGTCCGCAAGACGGAGCTGGCAGGCGGCAAGACCGTCTATCGCCTTCGCGTCGGGCCTTACTCTCGCGAGGACGCGTCGACGATGTGCTCGGCGCTCCAGGCCGCCGGCGGACAGTGCTTCATCTCGAAGAACTGACCGCGCAAGATATCAGCTGACGACGGGCGGCGGCATCCGGCAGGGTGCCGCCGCTCCGCTTTGAGGCCGGCGCATGGCCGGGTGAGGGGAGCGCTTGTTTCGTCGCGGTGGCCGTGCGAGTAGCCTGCCCAACAACAGAAGGCCGCCTCGGACAGCACAGCGGCCGTTGCCTAGCTGGAGGTTACCCATGGATCGCCGCAAATTCGTCAAGGTCGCGGGCGCCGGCGCCGCCGGAAGCGCGGTCATTGCCGCCCCGGCCATCGCGCAGTCGCAACCCAAGATCAGCTGGCGCCTGACCTCGAGCTATCCGAAGAGCCTCGATACGCTCTATGGCATCTCGACCCATGTCGCGAAGCGGGTTGCCGAGGCGACGGACAACAACTTCCAGATCCAGGTTTTCGCGCCGGGCGAGATCGTGCCGGCGCTGCAGGCGCTCGACGCCGTGCAGAACGGCACCGTCGAGTGCAGCCACACGCTGTCGAGCTTCTATATCGGCAAGGACCCGGCCTTCGCCTTCGAGACCTCGCTGCCCTTCGGCTTCAATGCCCGTCAGCAGAACGCGTGGCTCTATCAGGGCGGTGGCCTCGAGCTCTGCCGTGCGTTCATGAAGACCTACAACATCCACACGGTCCCGTCCGGCAACACCGGCGCGCAGATGGGCGGCTGGTTCCGCAAGGAGATCAAGTCGCTGGAGGACCTGAAGGGTCTGAAGTTCCGCATCGCCGGCCTCGGCGGCCGCATCATGGCGCGACTCGGCGTCGTGCCGCAGACCATCGGCGGCGGCGACATCTATCCGGCGCTGGAGCGCGGCACGCTCGATGCCGTCGAGTTCTCCGGCCCCTATGACGACGAGAAGCTCGGCTTCGTGAAGGTCGCCAAGTACTATTATTATCCGGGCTTCTGGGAGGGGAACGCGAATGTCAGCTTCCTCGCCAACCAGGACAAGTGGAACGAGTTGCCGGCCCATTACCGGGCGATCGTCGAGATGGCCTGCGCCGAGGCGAACGCCTACTGCCTGGCCAAGTACGACAACAGCAACCCCGATGCACTGATTCGCCTGGCCGGGACCGGCGCCGAACTGCGGCCCTTCCCGCAGGAGGTGATGGCGGCGGCGTTCAAGGAAGCCTACGCGATGTATGGCGAGCTGGCCGCCAGCAATCCGAACTTCAAGACCTTCTATGATTCCTTCCTGCCGTACTGGAAGAAGGAGCAGCTCTGGTTCCGCATCGCCGAGCTGCCGTTCGACGCGTTCAACGCGCAGAACTACCAGCAGGTGAAGTGACGAGGCTGCGGGCGCGGATCATTCCCGACCGCGCCCGCGCCGTATTCTGCGTTCTCGCAACGGCATTGTCCGAGAACCGCATTCCACTTTTCGGGCCGATGCCGTAACCCGGTGCCATGACATCGCGCGCCTTCATTGCCGGCTGCCTCGGCACGAGCCTCACCCCTGACGAGCGGGCCTTCTTCCGCGACGCGCGGCCATGGGGCTTCATCGTCTTCAAGCGCAACACCCAGTCGCCCGACCAGGTGGCGGCGCTGACCGCCGAGATGCGCGAGACTGTCGGCTGGCACGCCCCGATCCTGATCGATCAGGAAGGTGGGCGCGTTCAGCGCATGGGGCCGCCGAACTGGCCGAAGTATCCGTCCGCGCGCGCCTTCCTCGCCATCAACGATCCTGTGCGGCAGCGCGAGATCGTCCGGCTTTCGGCGCGGCTCATGGCGCACGACCTGAAGAGCGTCGGCATCGATGTCGACTGCCTGCCGGTGCTCGACGTGCCCGTCGCCGGCAGCCATGACGTGATCGGCGATCGCGCCTATGCGCATGATCCCGACCAGGTGGCGCGACTGGGCCGTGCGGCGGCCGAGGGGCTGATCGCCGGCGGCGTGCTCCCGGTCGTCAAGCACATGCCGGGCCACGGCCGGGCGCGAGCGGACAGCCATCACGACCTGCCGGTGGTCGATGCCTCGCTCGACGAGCTGAGGGGGCATGATTTCCGGCCATTCCGGCATCTGGCCGACATGCCGCTCGCCATGACAGCCCATGTCGTCTTCACAGCGCTCGACGCGAAGCACCCGGCGACCATCTCCCGCAAGATCGTGCGCGAGATCATGCGTGGCGAGATCGGCTTCGACGGGTTGATCATGACCGACGACATCTCGATGAAGGCGCTGTCGGGCTCGTTCGAGGCCAAGGCGCGAGCCGCCATCCGGGCCGGCGTCGACGTGATCCTCCACTGCCACGGCATCATGGACGAGATGGTCGCCATCGCCGGTGCCGTGCCGGAGATGACCGGGGCGCGTGCGCGACGTGCGGCGATGGCGCTTGGCCGCATCCGGCATGAGCCGGAGCCGGTCGACCTTGCGGCCGCACGGGCGGAACTGGCCGCTGCGCTTGCCTTGAGCGCCTGAACGGTCGAATCTGCGCCCTTGGGGATGACAGGTGGGGCAGGGCCTCCGATGACGGCCGAGTTGCCATTCGAGGAAGACCGCGAGCAGCGCGCGGGCGAGCCTTCGCTCGTCGTGGATGTCGACGGCTATGAAGGGCCGCTCGACCTGCTGCTCGATCTGGCGCGCCGCCAGAAGGTGGATCTGCACCGCATCTCGATCCTGGCGCTGGCCGAGCAGTATCTTGCATTCGTGGAGGAAGCCCGGGCCCTGAGACTCGAGCTCGCGGCCGACTACCTCGTGATGGCGGCCTGGCTCGCCTACTTGAAGTCCCGGCTTCTGCTGCCCGAGCCGCCGAAAGGCGAAGAGCCGAGCGCGGCCGATCTCGCGACCTCCCTGGCGCTGCGGCTGCGTCGGCTCGAGGCGATCCGCTCGGCCGCCCGCAAGCTTGCCTCGCGCGAGCGGCTGGGACAGGACGTCTTCGCGCGCGGTGCGCCCGAGGAGATCGTCGCCGGCGCCCGGCCGGTCTGGGAGGCAGAGCTCTACGACCTGCTCGCAGCTTATGCGCAGCAGCGGCAGAAGCGGGTGCAGGGGCACATCTCGGTCGGCCATCGTGCCGTCTGGTCGCTGGTCGAGGCGCGCGAGGCGTTGCAGCGGCTTGTCGGCGCGGCCGGCGATTGGACAGACCTGGACAGCTACCTGACCGAATACATGGCCTCCCACGG
>NZ_JBIWYK010000286.1:0-4157 GCF_044752385.1 Allobosea sp. CER48
GTGTCGCCCTATCTGGACGGACAATCAGGCCCGAGCGGGAGACGCAGCCCATGATCGTGAACGACCTCGACATCGACGACATCAAGGCGGGCCTGGGCGACGGCTCCATCCTGCTCGTCGATGTGCGCGAGCCGCATGAATTCGCAGCCGGGCATATTCCCGGCTCGGTCTCGCGGCCGCTCTCGCAATTCGACCCTGCTGACCTGCCCAACGAAGCGGGCAAGAGAATTGTGTTTTCCTGCGCTGCAGGCGTGCGTTCGCAGCGTGCGCTCGCCTTTGCGCAGTCGGCCGGCCTCGACATCGACAGCCACTATGCCGGCGGCTTCAAGGACTGGCTGATGCATGGCGAGCCGGTCGCGCAGGATTGAGGTTTTGCGCCTTCGCCCGCGTGGCATGCCGCAGATTACGGAACTGGATACATGACGACCCGAGCTTTTCTCCGTGGTGCCGCCTGCGCCGCTGCCCTCTTCCTCGCGGCGCCCGCCCCCGTCTGGGCGCAAGGCTCAGCAGCTGTTCCGGCCGGTAGCGCCAGCAAGGGGCAGGAGGACGATCTCCAGGCCGCCATCACCAAGTCCAACGCCTATACGGGGCTGATGAACCGCACGCTGCGCGCCATCCAGTCCTGGGAGCGCTACGGCAGCTGGGTCGACATGAAGAAGGGGCCGACCGGCAAGGAGCGCTACATTTCCTACGGGATGTACAGCCTCTATGACGTGACCGGCGAGATCAAGAAAGCCGAGGAGGCGATGGCGCGCGAGCCGAAGCTGCCGGCGATCGACGAGACGATGGGCCGCTACATCAAGGCGTATCAGGAACTCGCTCCGCTGATCACCAATGCCGAGCGCTATTACGACCGCAAGGACTACCGCGACGACAATCTCGCCGAGGGCCAGAAGCTGCACGCGGCGATGGTGCCGGCGGCCAGGAACTTCCTCGATGAACGCGCCAGGCTCGACGCACTGGTGCGGGTCTACAAGCGTGGGCTCGACCAGCGCGAGCTCGCCTCGGTCGAGGAGCGCGAGGGCAAGTCGGCCCGCTGGCAGGTGCGCAACATCATGATCAACGCCCGCGCGGTGATGGACCTGATGCCGAGCAACGAGCAGCCGATCGTGGATCTCAAGGCGTTCAATGCCGCCACGGCCGACTATTCCGCGGCGGTGCGCGAGATGGACGCCTTCAAGGACAAGAATCCCGGCGGCGTGCCCTTCATAGAGAGCCAGGCGAGTTCCTGGCTCGGCAAGCTGCGCGATTTCAGCGACAAGCTGGCCAAGAGCAAGGGCGATGTCAGGCGCGGCGCAGCGAATGACGCCAACTGGATCGTCAACAACTACAACACCATGGTCTCGCTCTCCGAGACGGCGATCCGTACCGCGCGCTGAGGCGCCCTGCGTCCAGCGCAGCTCCCGGCCAGATGCCGGGGGCTGACGCGGCCTCGTTTCTGTTTCAGTCTTTCATTCGACTTAACTGAGGATATGCCTCATGCGTCCCATGAAATTCGGTTTTGGCCAGCCTGTCCGGCGGGTCGAGGATCAACGCCTGACCACCGGCACCGGCCGCTATACCGACGACATTGCCGCGGAGGGCGCCCTGCACGCCTTCGTGCTGCGCTCGCCCTATGCCCATGCCCGTTTCTCGATCGGCGACACCGAGGCGGCCCGGAAGCTGAAGGGCGTGAAGCTGATCCTGACGGGCAAGGATGTGTCGGGGTATGGCGACTTGCCCTGCAAGGGGCATATCAAGACCACCTCCGGAGAGATGTCGAAATCCCTTCCGGTCCCCGTGCTGCCGGCCGACACGGTGCGCCATGTCGGCGAGGCCATCGCCTTCATCGTCGCCGAGACGCTGGCGCAGGCCCGCGATGCGGCGGAGGCCATCGAGATCGACTGGGATCCGCTGCCCGCCGTGACCGGCATCGCTGAGGCGCTGGAAGACGGCGCCCCGCAGATCTGGCCGGATCGGGCCGGCAACGTCGCCTTCGTGGCCGAGCAGGGCGATCGCGAGAAGACCGAGAAGGCCTTTGCCAAGGCGGCGCGTATCATTTCGCTGACCGTCGTCAACAACCGGCTCGCCTCGAACTACATGGAGACGCGCGCCTGCGTCGCCGATTACGACAAGGCCGAGAAGCGCTGGACGCTGACGCTGGGCAGCCAGGGCAGCCACGGCATGCGCGACCTGATCGCCAA
Source organism: Allobosea sp. CER48 (assembly GCF_044752385.1). Taxonomy (NCBI): domain Bacteria; kingdom Pseudomonadati; phylum Pseudomonadota; class Alphaproteobacteria; order Hyphomicrobiales; family Alloboseaceae; genus Allobosea; species Allobosea sp. CER48. Next base: position 2,184 of record NZ_JBIWYK010000286.1, read on the forward strand.
CTACGTGCTGAAGGTCGACCCCAAGCGCATCCGCGTGGTGACGCCGGATGTGGGTGGCGGCTTCGGCACCAAGATCTTCCTCTATCGCGAATATCCGCTGGCGATGATCGCGGCCGAGAAGCTGAAGCGGCCGGTGCGCTGGGTCTCTGACCGGACCGAGCATTTCCTCGCCGATACCCATGGCCGCGCCAATCTGACGACGGCGACGATGGCGCTGGACGCCAAGGGCAAATTCATTGGCCTCAAGGTCGATCTCTCGGCGGAGATGGGCGCCTATCTCTCGCAGTACGGACCCTTCATCCCCTGGGTCGGGACCACGATGACGCCGGGCTGCTACAGCATCCCGGCGGTGCATGTGGTCTTCCGCGGCGTGCTGACCAATACCACGCCGGTCGATGCCTATCGCGGCGCCGGGCGCCCGGAGGCGGCCTATCTGATCGAGCGGCTGGTCGATGCCATCGCCCGCGAGACCGGCAGGACGCCGGATGCGGTGCGCGCCCAGAACTTCGTCAAGCCATCGGAGATGCCGCACAAGACACAGACCGGCCCGGTCTACGATTCCGGCGAGTTCGAGGGCCATATGCGGCGCGCGATGGATGTCGCCGACTGGAAGGGCTTCAAGACGCGGCAGAAAGCCTCGGCCAAGGCCGGCAGGATCCGTGGAATCGGCATGGCCAGCTATATCGAGGCCTGCGGCGGCGGCGGCCCGGAAAGCTCGACCGTGATACTGGAGAAGGATGGCACCGTCACGGTGCTGATCGGCACGCAGTCGAACGGACAGGGGCACGAGACAGCCTACTCGCAGCTCGTCTCGCAGCATCTCGACATCCCGATGGATCGCATCCGCGTGGTGCAGGGCGATACCGACCGCGTCGAGACCGGCTCGGGGACGGGTGGCTCGCGCTCGATCCCGGTCGGCGGCGCGGCCCTGAACAAGGCGACGGAGATACTGACCGACAATCTCAAGCAGCTCGCCTCGGAGAAGCTCGAGGCGGCTGTCGGCGATCTCGAGGTCGCCAATGGCGCGGTCCGCATCGTCGGCACGGACAAGTCGCTGGACCTCGCCGCGATCGCGGCCCTGCCGGGCGCGTCACCGACGATGCTGAAGGTGCACCAGAGCTGGACGCCGCCGGAGGCGACCTATCCGAACGGCACGCATGTCTGCGAACTGGAGATCGATCCGGGCACCGGCGGCACGGAAATCCTCAACTACGTCGTCGTCGATGATTTCGGCGTGACGCTGAACCCGCTGATGCTGCAGGGGCAGGTGCATGGCGGCTCGGCGCAGGGCATCGGCCAGGCCTTGATGGAGGAGATTCGCTTCGATCCCGACGGCCAAATGCTCACGGCAACCTTCATGGACTATGCACTGCCGCGCGCGGTCGACATCCCGAACTTCCATTTCGAGACCCGCAATGTCCGCTGCGTCACCAACGCCATCGGCGTGAAGGGCGCGGGCGAGGCGGGGGCGATCGGCGCCTGCCCGGCAGTCATGAACGCGATGGTCGATGCGCTCGACCGGGCTGCGGGCATCAAGGCCATGGACATGCCGGCAACGCCGATCAAGGTGTTCAACGCTCTGAAGGAGGCTGGTTACCGGCTTTGATGCAAGGGGCGTCTTGCGGTTTTGCAAGGCGCATCACGTAAAAGCGACTTGGCTGTGTCGCGATCATCGTTTGATCTGGACGAGTTCAAAACAGCGCCTGCGGCGCCGACTTGTCCTGAAGGGGAACTGAATGATCCGCACTGCTCTCGTGCTCGCCGGCCTCGGGCTTGGCCTTACCGCCGTGATGGCGCAGTCGAACCCGATCGCGGAGCGTCAGCAGGCGATGAAGGCGATCGGCGCGGCGACCCGCGAAGGCGCTGCAATGGCCAAGGGCGACGTTCCCTTCGACGCCGCCAAGGCGCAGGCCGTGTTCAAGACCTATTCGGACTCGGCCAAGAAGGCTTCGACCCTGTTCCCTGATACGGCCA
>NZ_JBIWYK010000287.1:0-4135 GCF_044752385.1 Allobosea sp. CER48
AAGCCCGTCTTCCGCTTTGCGCCAAGCCCTAACGGTCGGCTGCACCTCGGCCATGCATTGTCGGCACTGACCAATCAAGCGATGGTGCTGAAGGTCGGCGGGCATCTCCTGCTGCGAATCGAGGATATCGACCTCACCCGGTCTCGGGCGGAGTTCGTCGAAGGGATCGTCGAGGATCTCGCCTGGCTCGGAATCGCCTTCGAGCCTGGCATTCGCAGGCAGTCGGAGCATTTCGACGATTATGCGAAGGCCCTCGACGCATTGCGGGAGCGCGGGCTGATCTATCCCTGCTTCCGCTCGCGACAGGAAATCCGCGCCGAGGTCACGGCTTGGGAAACGGAAGCGGGAAGGCCTTGGCCGACGGATCCCGACGGGGCGCCTCTCTATCCCGGCCCGTGCAAGGCGCTCGAACCTGGTGACGGCATGCGTCGCATCGCGGCTGGCGAGCCGCATGTGCTGCGCCTCGACATGGCCAAGGCGCGTGCCATCGCCGGCAAGGCGCTCAGCTACACGGTTTTCGACGGAGAAGGGGGAACACGCGTCGTCATGGCCGCGCCCGATCGCTGGGGCGATGTGGTTCTGGCCCGCAAGGACGTGCCGACGAGCTATCACCTCGCTGTCGTTGTGGACGATGCCTTGCAGGGCGTGACGCATGTGGTGCGCGGCCGGGACCTCGAGGCCGCGACGGACATCCATGTCGTGCTTCAGCACCTGCTCGGGCTGCCGACGCCGCTCTACCACTTCCATCGCCTTCTGCTCGACAAGGATGGACGCAAGTTGGCCAAGAGCCGACAGTCGGACAGCCTGGCCGCGCTGCGGGCTGCTGGCGGATCCCCCGCCGCGATCCGGCGGCGGCTGGGCTTCGCCTGAGCGGCTAGCCGACGCCGAGGAAGGTCAGCCAGGCGGCGGTGGTGAACAGCGAGAGCAGGGTCGACAACGTGATCGCGCTCGATGCATCGGCCACGCCCTGCCGGTAGCGTTCGGCGAAGAGATAGGCATTGATGCCGCAGGGGCAGGCCGCGAACAGGACCGCGACCCCGGACCAGTGAGCGGGCATGTCGAAGACCTTGGTCGCGAGCCAGTAGACGAGGAGCGGGTGCAGCCCGAGCTTCAATCCGCTCAGGACCGCCGGCAAGGCGAGCCCCGACTCCAGCCCGTACCGGCGCATCGCGATGCCGAGGCTGATCAGCGCGCAGGGCACGGCCGCCCCGGCCAGCAGATCGACCAGCGTCCAGGCCGGCTCCGGAATCTGGCCGACAAACGGGCGAACGGCCGAGCCGAGCAGGATGCCGATGATGATCGGGTGGGTGAAGAGTCGCTTGATCAGTTGGGGGATCGAGGCGGAGCGGCCCTCGGCCAGGAGCGTCGCGACCGTCATCGTCACCGGCAGGTGGATGGCGAGCAACAGGCCAAGCGGCACCGCGCCGGCGTCGCCATAAGCCTTCAGAATCATCGGAACACCGACGAAGACCGTGTTCGACTGCGCGGCGGCGAAGCCGGACACCACCAGCTCCGGCCCCTTGCGCGCGAAGAACCTGCTGGCGATCAGCATGGCCAGGGCCCAGACCACGGCGAGCCCGGCAAAATACGCAATCCAGTAGCCCCAGGGCTGGCTCAGGGGAATATCGGCTCTGGCAAGCGTCCGAAAAAGCAGGCAGGGCACCGCCAGCACGAAGACAAAATCCGAGAGGCCTTCGCCGGTCGTCTCACGCAGCAGTTTCGACCAGCGGGCGAAATAGCCGAGGCCGATCAGCCCGAAGACGGGAAGAACGACAAGAAGGGAAGCGAGCATCGGCCGGGGTCCCGCGTCACGAGAGAAGGCGCCTGCTCTGCCGGTGTCGTCTTGGAGCGGCTCTGTCAAGCGGCAGGTGCCTAGCGGAGGCCGCGCCGCCGGACCGTCATGCGCTCAGCGCAATTGGGCGACCGTACCGCCGGCCTTCTCGATGAGGCCCCGGACCTCGTCGCGCTGGCGCTTGAATTCGGCGAGCGTCGGCCCCTGCAGCTCGCGTCCGCGCGGCACGCGAATCTTCATCGGGTTGACGAAGTTGCCGTTGACCAGAACCTCGTAGTGCAGGTGGGGGCCGGTGGAGAGGCCGGTCGAGCCGAGATAGCCGATGACCTGCCCCTGACGGACCTTGGCGCCCGGGACGATTCCCGACGCGAAGTTCGACTGGTGCGAATAGGTGGTGACATAGCCGTTGGCATGCTGGATCTCGGTGTGCTTGCCGTAGCCAGACGACCAACCCGCCTTGGTGACGACGCCGTTGCCGGCGGCCAGGATCGGCGTGCCGATCCGGTTGGCCCAGTCGACGCCCGTATGCATCTTCGAATAGCGCATGATCGGGTGGTAGCGCATGCCGAAGCCCGAGCGCAGCTCGCCATCGGCGATCGGCTTGCGCAGCAGGAATTTCTTCAGGGACTTCCCTTCCTCGTCGAAATATTCGATCAGCCCATCATCCGGGGACTGGTAGCGGAAGACACGGCGCGTCTCGCCATTCACGGTCAGGGCCGCGGACAGGATCTCGCCGCGCTCGCCCTCGTCGTCCTCGGTGAAGATCACCTCCAGATTGTCGCCGCCGTGGACGCGCTGCTGGAAGTCCAGATCGTAGGAGAAGATCCGCACGAGCTCATCGACCAGCGGCCGCGGCAGATCGTGGCGCGCACCGGTCTCGTACAGGCTCTCGTAGAGGCGGGCACCACCCGTGCCCTCGTCCTCGTCCTCCTCGTCGGTCTCGCGCCGTTGCGGCCTCTGCGTGGCCAGGTCCTGGCGGGGCAGATCGACGGTGACGAAGGCACCCTTGTCGTTCATCGCGATCGTGCCGTCGGGCCGTCCGTTGCTCAGCAGCGAGACGCGCATGATCTGGCGCGTGTCGTCAGGGCGGGGACCTGGCGCATAGAGCACCTGCAGAACCTGGCCATCCGGCAGCGCGGCAGTTCGGATCTTGCCGCCGAAGGCGGTGATCATTGCCCGGATCTGGTCGGGCGTGGCACCGGCGCCGCGCATGACCTGCTCGAAGTTCTCGCCGCGCTTCGCCATCACGAGCTTGTCTTCGACAAGCGGTTCACGCGAGGCCGGGATCGGCGTTTTCGGCGCGTTGGTCACGTTCTCGGGGACGACCCGGACCTCGATGCCGGAGAAGCGGGTATCCGTTGCCGGAGCGTAGGCCAGAATGTCTCCGCTGCCGGTCGTGGTGCCGGTCAGGGTGCGGCTGAGCATGAGCTGGGGCGGAATCGGCAGGGCGCGCTGACGGCCCGAATTCGCGAGATTGGCGCGTTCCTCCTCGACCTGCGAGACGATCTCGCCGTCGCTCAGCTGGGCCTTGCCTGCGGGAATGACGATATCCGCGAGGTCACGCTTGACGATGGTGACGTCGGCATCGGGCATGTCCTGCGCCGGTTCGGCATAGCGCTCCTCCGGCTGTCCCCCCTCGGCGAACAGCCGGAGAGGATTGAACGGCGGGATATTGCTCGCATACACGCCGGTCGTCAGCGAGAGATCCGAGGCCAGCCGGACGAAGGGGCGGACCCGAATGACCTCGCGGTTGCCGACCTTCTGCGACATCGGCGCCCGCAACGTATGGCGCGCCGACATGATCGGCTGATCTGATACGAGCTTGTCCGCCTTGCGCGCGCCGCCGCCATCCCCGGCTGCAGAAGAGCTGCGAACGGTGACGGTCTCTGGCTGTTCCGCATAGCTGGTATCGCCGCGCATGGCGACGAGAATGGCCGCGCCGAGCAGCGCCGCGCCGCAGGACCCGACCAAGGCGCAGGCGAAAAGCCAGCGCAAGGACACGCCACGCCGGTCCAGCGGCTGCTGGCGGGCATCGGCTGGCTGGATCGGTGGCTCGATCCCGAGATCGACCAGCAGGGCCGCCGCCTCGGGGGCGAGCGGCTCAACCGGCTGTGCGAACTCGGGATGGGCGTTCATATCGTGCGGGCTGCTTCTGGCGGACTGTTTTGCGTGCGGGGCGTCGTGAAACCTCGATGGCGAGCTTCGCCGCAGCAAAGACGCCTGGAGCGCATCCGGACGAAAGCGCGCCGAGACCATGCCCGTGCCGGCTGCCGGAATCAATCCGTTCAGCGGTGGACGATCTCCTGTGCCGAGAGAATAAGGCTGTTTTGGGAAGCGCGGCCC
>NZ_JBIWYK010000288.1:0-4128 GCF_044752385.1 Allobosea sp. CER48
CCCCGCAAGATCAACGCCTCCCGCGACGGGAGGGAAGAGCCGAGGTATCCTCAATGGCTGACTACGACATCATCGTCATCGGTTCCGGCCCCGGCGGCTATATCGCCGCGATCCGGGCCGCCCAACTCGGCTTCAGGACCGCGATCGTCGAGCGCGAGCATCTCGCCGGAATCTGCTCGAACTGGGGCTGCATCCCGACCAAGGCGCTGCTTCGCTCGGCCGAGATCATGCATTATGGCCAGCATGCCAAGGATTACGGGCTTGTCCTGGAAGGCTCGTTCAAGGCCGATCTGGAGGCCGTCGTGCAGCGTTCGCGCGGCATCGCCGTGCGGATGAACAACGGCGTCCAGTTCCTGATGAAGAAGAACAAGGTCGACGTGATCTGGGGCGAGGCCAAGCTTACCAAGCCCGGCACGATCGCCGTGGCGCCGACGAAGAAGGCGGCGATGCAGCCGCAGGGCCCGATTCCGAAGAACGCCAAGGGCGAGGGCACCTACACCGCCGATCACATCATCGTCGCGACCGGTGCGCGGCCGCGCGCGCTGCCCGGTCTCGAGCCGGACGGCAAGCTGATCTGGACCTATTTCGAGTCGATGGTCCCGGCGAAGATGCCGAAATCGCTGCTCGTCATGGGTTCGGGCGCCATCGGGATCGAGTTCGCGTCCTTCTACCGGACGATGGGCGTCGAGGTGACCGTCGTCGAGGTGCTGCCGCAGGTCGTGCCCGTGGAGGATGCCGAGATCGGCGCCTTCGCACGCAAAGCCTTCGAGAAGCAGGGCATGAAGATCATCACCAGCGCCAAGGTGACGAAGGTCGAGAAGGGGGCGGATTCGATCACTGCCCATATCGAGGACGAGAAGGGCGGCAAGCAGACGATCACGGCCGACCGCATGATCTCGGCGGTCGGCGTCGTCGGCAACATCGAGAATATCGGGTTGGAAGCGCTGGGCGTGAAGACCGATCGCGGCTGTATCGTCATCGACGATTTCTGCCGCACCAACATCAAGGGCGTCTACGCGATCGGCGACGTGGCCGGCCCGCCGATGCTGGCGCACAAGGCCGAGCACGAGGCGGTGATCTGCGTCGAGGCGATCAAGGGCCTGCACCCGCACCCCATGGACAAGCTGATGATCCCGGGCTGCACCTATTGCCACCCGCAGATCGCCAGCGTCGGCCTGACCGAGGCCAAGGCCAAGGCCGCCGGCCACGAGATCAAGGTCGGACGTTTCAACTTCGTCGCGAACGGGAAGGCCGTGGCGCTGGGCGAGGACAGCGGTCTGGCGAAGACGATCTTCGACGCCAAGTCCGGTAAGCTGCTTGGCGCGCATCTGGTCGGCCCGGAGGTCACCGAGCTGATCCAAGGCTTCGTCGTCGCGATGAACCTCGAGACGACCGAGGAAGAGCTGATGCACACGATCTTCCCGCATCCGACCCTCTCGGAAGTGATGAAGGAGAGCGTGCTCGACGCCTATGGCAAGGTACTGAACGCCTGAGGCTGCCAGTCCGGCCCGCTCCGGCCCAAGCCTCGCTTGAAGGGGCCGGTCGGGGTGACCGGGACCCGATTTGCAGGCATATTTCAGCCATGCCACCACGCACCCGCAAATCGTCCAAGGCCGATCGCGTCGTCCGCGACGAGGAGGTCGAGGTCCTGCCGCCGCAGCGCCGCGACCTCGCCCTCGACTGGAGTGTCATCGTTCCGACCGTGGCATTCGGTACGATCACGGGTTTCGTCGCCAGCCTTGTGGTTGGCGGCGGCGGGTTGATCCGGCACGCCGTCGTCGGCGTGCTCGGCATGCTGGTCGGTCAGGGCATCGTCAGGTTGACCGGTTGGCGGCTGAAGACCGGCTATGCCTTTCTCGACGATGCGGGGATGGCCGTGCTCGGGGCGATCCTGGTGATCCTGCTGGCGCGCTTCATCGCCTGATTGGCGGGGCGATGCCGAGATTCACGGCGCGCGAGCGCCAACGGCTAGGGGGCTTCTGCGATGGAGAGTTTTGCCGCGACCATGGCCCAGCCGGGCTACGGCTTCTTCATGACACTGTTCATCGGCATCCTCGCCGGCTGGATTGCCGAACGCCTGACCTCGTCCGACCACGGCCTGTTCACCAACATGCTGGTCGGCGTCGCCGGTTCCTTCGTCGGGGCGCGGGTGGCGGAATTGCTGGCCGTTCCGATTTTCGGCTTCTGGCGCACGCTGGCGGCCGCTATCGCCGGCGCCGTCATCATCATCGCAATCTGGAATGCGGCCCGCGGCCGCAACTGACGACCCGTTCCGCGCCTCGCAGTTGCGAGAGCGGCCTTTGAAGATTAGCTAGAGGGGAGCCGGCCCTGCCAGCTCCCGCTCAATGAAGCCCGGACCCTGAAATGGCGCTTGTTCTCGACCTGCTGAACCGCGATCCCCGGCCCAATGCCGGCAATCCGAAGGCGCAGCCGGCCCTGCCTGCTGGCGAAGTGCGCCATCCGGAGAAGCAGAAGCGCCCGGAGAACCCAGTGCTGCGCAAGCCGGACTGGATCCGCGTCAAGGCGCCGGGCTCGCCGAAATGGGCCGAGACCAAGGCGATCGTGAAGGCCGAGAAGTTGGTCACGGTCTGCGAGGAGGCGGGCTGCCCCAATATCGGCGAGTGCTGGGAGAAGAAGCACGCCACCTTCATGATCATGGGCGACACCTGCACGCGCGCCTGTGCCTTCTGCAACGTCAAGACCGGCGTGCCGCAGCCGCTCGATCTGGAAGAGCCGCGCAAGGTCGCTGACGCCGTCGCCAAGCTCGGGCTCGAGCACGTCGTCATCACCTCGGTCGACCGAGACGACCTGAAGGATGGCGGTGCAGAGCATTTCGCCCAGGTCATCCGCGCGATCCGCAAGGCCTCGCCCGGCACCACAATCGAAATCCTGACGCCGGACTTCCTGCGCAAGCCGGGAGCCCTCGAGGTTGTCGTGGCGGCGAAACCCGACGTGTTCAACCACAACTTGGAGACTGTACCGGGCAAGTATCTGAAGGTGCGGCCCGGCGCGCGCTACTTCCACTCGCTCAGGCTGCTGCAGCGCGTGAAGGAGCTCGATCCGACGATCTTCACGAAGTCCGGCATCATGGTCGGCCTCGGGGAGGAGCGGAACGAGGTCCTGCAGCTGATGGACGACCTGCGCTCGGCCGAGGTCGACTTCATGACGATCGGCCAGTACCTCGCACCGTCGCGCAAGCACCATGCCGTGATCCGCTTCGTCACCCCCGACGAGTTCAAGAGCTTCGAGACCATCGCCTACGCCAAGGGCTTCCTGATGGTGTCGTCGACGCCGTTGACCCGCTCCTCGCATCATGCTGGCGAGGATTTCGCGCGGCTGCGCGCGAACCGGGCTGCGCGGCTGGGCCAGTAGCGGCTCCCGACCCATGCCGATGTTCAACAGCACCCGCCGGGTGAAGCACTCGCCCGAGCAGATGTTCGCGCTCGTGGCCGACGTCGAGAAATATCCGCAGTTCCTGCCGCTGTGCGAGGGGCTGACGGTGCGCCGGCGCACGCCGCGCGAAGGCGGCGGCGAGGTGCTGCTGGCCGACATGACCGTGGGCTACAAGGCGATCCGCGAGACCTTTACCAGCCGCGTCACGCTCGATCCTGCGAATCTCAAGGTCCTCGTCGAATATGTCGACGGTCCGTTTCGCCATCTGGAGAACCGCTGGACCTTCAAGCCGATCGAGGCGGGCTGCGAGGTCGGCTTCTTCATCTCCTACGAGTTCGCCAGCCGCATGCTCGGCCTGCTGATGGGCGCAATGTTCGACAAGGCCTTCCACAAGTTCTCGGAAGCCTTCGAGAAGCGCGCGGATCTGGTCTATGGCCGGCCTTCTGGGGCAGTGACGGGCCTTTAAGCTCTTTCGAGCATTGTTCGGGCATTCGCTGGGGAATGCTCATGGACGCCTCCGCCACGCAGGTCAGCCGCGACCTGAGAGTACGTCGCGACGCGGCGACGCTACCCGTCTTCATCGCAACGATCTTCGCCTCGGCTTTCCTGCTCTTCGGCATCCAGCCGATGTTCGCGAAGATGGTTCTCCCGAAGCTGGGCGGCTCGCCCGGGGTCTGGTCCGTCGCGATGGTCTTCTTCCAGAGCGTCCTGCTGCTGGGCTACGCCTACGCGCAT
>NZ_JBIWYK010000289.1:0-4126 GCF_044752385.1 Allobosea sp. CER48
CGGGGCTCGGCTGGTCCATGGCCCCGGAGACGCTGGCGGGAGAGCATCTCGCAGCGGGCCGGCTGGTGGAGCTGCCGCCGCATCTGCGGATCCCCGTCGCGCTATACTGGCAGCGAACGCGCCTTGCCGCCCGGCTGCTCGACCGCCTCACCCAGGCCGTGCGAGCGACGAGCTTGCTGGAACTGGCCCCTGCCGGAGGCCCGCGCTCGATGCACGCCGACGATCGTGACGACGAGCGCCGCTGATCGGGTTCCGGACAAACCCGCCGAGGAGAGATTTCGTCTCCACGGCCGGCCTCAGGCCGCCGCGATCTCGCGCGCCGCCGCCCGGACAGCCTTTAGCGTGCGGTCGACGACCTCGGCGTCGTGTTCCGAAGAGACGAACCAGGCGCCGCGCTCGAGCACGCGCACGCCGCGCTTGAGCAGGGCGTGGGCGAAGCGGCTATAGGCCGCCTTGTCCGCGCGAGCGACCTCCCGGTAGTTCCGGGCCGGCGCGTCAAGTCCGAACGCGACGTGGAACATCAGCGGGAAACCGGCAACCTGTGCCTTGATGCCCTCCTCCGCCAGAGCGGCGCGGACACCGTCCTGCAGGCGCTGACCATGGCCGGAGCTGCGCTCGTAATGCTCAGGCGTCAGCGCCTTCTGCGTCGCCACCAGCGCAGCCATCGCGATCGGCTGGGCGTTGAAGGTGCCGCCATGCAGCACGCCGTCGGCGAAGAGATCGAGCAGGTCGGCCCGCCCCGCGACCGCGGCGACCGGGAAGCCGTTGGCGATCGCCTTCGCCATGATCGTCAGGTCCGGCGTCACGCCGAAGCGCTCCTGCGCCCCGCCGCGGCCGAGCCGGAAGCCCGTGATCACCTCGTCGAAAATCAGCAAGGCGCCATGCCGGCGGCAAGCAGCCAGCGCGCCTTCAAGATAGCCCGGCGCGGGAGCGATGGCGCCCTGGTTGCACATCGCCGGCTCCATCAGCACGGCGGCGACGTCCCCCCTGGCCAGCCGCTTCTCCAGAGCCGCGAGATCGTTCCAGCCGAGGATCGAGAGTCCCTCACCCGCCTCGGCATCCTGCCCCCTGCTGCCGATCACCGGCGTCGGCGCGTCCTCAGGCCCGGCGGCGTTCAGCCCCGGCGCGGTCGACCACAGAATGTTGTCGAACCAGCCATGATAATGCCCCTCGAACTTGACGATGATGCGCTTGCCGGTGGCGGCGCGGGCCAGCCGCATCGCCGCCTGCGCCACCTCCGATCCCGACGAGCCGAAGCGCAGCCGCTCCGCCGAAGGAATGCGCTCGCAGATCAGCCTGGCGGCCTCGTATTCGATCGGCGCCTGGCCGGCGAAGAGGATGCCCTTCTCCGCCTGCTGCCGCACAGCCTCGATCACTGCTCTTGGCGAGTGCCCGAGCACCGTGGCGCCCATCCCGCAATAATAGTCGATGATCCGGTTTCCATCGGCGTCGACGAGATAGGCGCCTTCGCCGCGCTCGAAGACGAGCGGGCCGGGCGCCATGCCGAGCCGGAAATTGCTGTTCACGCCACCGGCGATGAAGCGCGCGTTCTCCGCGATCTGCCGGGCCGATTCCTCGAAGCGCAGTGTCCCCGCCTGCTGGGTAACGTTGCCTGCCACGTGCGTCGCCTCCGCTTCTGTTTCGCAGACCTGACCAGAGCCGTCATACCGTGTAAAGGAACGCACGTTTCGTGTTGCGGAATTAGGCACGGATCGCTATCCGGCATCGAGGAAAGCCCGAGCGCCGGAGTGGCCATGACCAGGAAAACCGACAACCCCTACGTCGTGCAGCCGGTGATGAAAGCGCTGAAGGTGCTGGAGCTCGTCGCCAGGCATGGCCATGAAATCGCGCTCACCGCCGTCAGCAAGGAGCTGCGGATCCCGAAGACGACGACCTTCCGCTACCTGCAGACGCTGACGGCCGCCGGCTTCCTCGACCACAACCGCGCGACCGACCGCTACAATCTCGGCCCGCAATTGCGTTCCATCGCCCGCGCCGACGCCAGCGTCAGCAAGGTGCGCGAGCTTGCCCGGCCCGCGATGATCGAGCTGATGCACGAGTTCAACGAGACCGTGAATCTCGCGGTGAAAGGCAATGGCACGATCGTCTATATCGACCTGATCGAGGCCAATCGGTCGCTGAGGATGCAGGCGCGGATCGGCGACAGCCATCCGATGCATTCGACCGCGCTCGGCAAGGCGATCCTCGCCTTCCTGCCTGAAGCGGAGCTGCAGCGGCAGCTCGACCTGCCATTGACCGAACGCACCGGCCGCACCCTGCTGGAGCGTGAGGAGATCGAACGGCAGCTCAGGCAGGTCGCCCGCAGCGGCTATGCGACGGAGATGGGCGAAAACGAAGACGGCGCCATGTGCATCGGCGCGCCGATCCTCGACGAAGACGGTTACCCGCTGGCCGCGCTCTCGATCTCGGCGCCCCTGATGCGCATGCCGCATTCGCTGGCGGCAAAGGCGGGCACCCGCCTGCGCGAGGTTGCTGCCGGCATCTCCGGCCAGCTCGGCTCGCATCCCGCTGCGGCGCGCTGAGACGGCGCTCATCGGTATTCGATCCGCGGATCGATCCAGGCGTAGAGCATGTCGACCAGCAGGTTGATCAGCATGTAGGCGATCAGGATCACCAGGATGCAGCCCTGGATCAGCGGATAGTCGCGGGTGCTGATCGCCTGGATCAGCAAGCGTCCGAGGCCGGGATAGGTGAAGACCGCCTCGGTCACCACGGCACCGCCGATGAAGTTCGCCATCATCAGGCCGACGATCGTGACGAAGGGCAGCAGCGCGTTTCGCATGATGTGCAGGCCGACGATCCGCTCCTCCGGCACGCCCTTGGCTCGGGCGGTGCGGACATAGTCGGCCCGCGCCTCGCCGATCAGCGACGCCCGCAGGAACCGCGCCAGGATGCCCGAGACGTAGACGCCGAGCGTCAATGCCGGGAGCGCGAGGCTGCGCAGCGCATCCAGTGGCGACTGCCAGAACGGAACGTAGCGCGAGGCCGAGGGCAGCCAGCGCAGTTCCACCGCGAAGAGCAGGATCAGCAGGATGCCGAGCCAGAAGGTCGGCACGCCCAGGGCCAGCGCGCTCCAGCCGCTCAACAGCCGGTCGAGCCAAGAATTCGGCCTGATCGCGCTTGCGATCGCGACGGGGATGCCGATTGCCAGCGCCACCATGATCGCCGCCAGCGCAAGCTGCAGGGTGGCCGGCAGGCGCTCTCCGATGAGTTGCAGCACCGGCTGGCGGCTGTGCAGCGATAGGCCGAAATCGCCCGTCGAAGCCCGGCCGAGCCAGTCGAGATACTGGACCGCCATCGGCCGATCGAGACCGTAGCGCTGGATCGCAGCCGCGATTTCCTCCTGCGAGGCGTTCTCGCCGACGATCACCGCGATCGGCCCGCCCGGCACCGCATAGATCATCGCGAAGATCGCGAAGGAGGCAAGCAGCAGCACGGGCAGCATCTGGAAGAGGCGGCGCAGGACATAGGACGTCATCGCCGCCCCCCGATCGTCACGCCCGAGGCGTCGGTCTCGTCGCGATCGAGGATCGCGGTGAGCGCGCGGCCGATGGTGTCGAAGGACAGGATCGTCAGGGTCAGCACCAGGCCCGGCAGCACCGCATAGCTCGGCGCCTCGTAAAGATAGGACTTCCCGGTGCGCAGCATCTCGCCCCAGCTCGGCGTCGGCGGCGGCACGCCGACCCCGAGGAAGGCCAGGGCCGCCTCGAGCAGGATCGCGATCGACGCCAGAACGATTGCCTGAACGACCAATGGACTCAAGGCATTGGGCAGGATCGTTCGGAACATGATGTAGGCTGGCCGCCCGCCGAAACCGCGTACCGCAGTGACGAAGTCCAGTTGGCGCAATGCCATCACCTGCGCCCGGGCGATGCGGGCGAAGCCGGGGATACCGGCAACGCCGACTGCGATGAGCGCTGCTCCCTGGCTGCGTCCGAGCACGGCGATCAGCGCCATCGCGAAGAGGATGTTCGGCAGCGCAAGCAACACGTCGATGCAGCGCATAAGCAGCGAATCCCGCCAGTCGCCGTAGAATCCGGCGGCTAGCCCGATGGGCACGCCGACCAGCGCCGCGATCAGCACCGCCCCGAAAGCAGTGACCAGC
>NZ_JBIWYK010000290.1:0-4124 GCF_044752385.1 Allobosea sp. CER48
GCGCTTCGGCCAGTTGTGCCGGGCTCGGCTTGCTGACCGTGCCGGTGAAATCCTCACGAGCGGCGACGCCGAAGGCGACGGCCTTGCCGAAGCCTTGCGATTCGCACCAGGCATTGGCGACGATCTTGCCGCATTCGGCCCGGGAGGAGATGCAGTCGGCGACGCCGTAGCCGTCGCTGGCCGGGATCAGGAAGGTGCGGGGTTCGTTTGCAGCGGCGACCGAGCGGCTGGTCGGCATGATCGAAAGCGAGATGCCGGCAGCAGCGATCCCGAGCAGTCCGACGAAAGCCACGGCGCGGCGCATGAATTGTGTTTCCTGATGATGACGGGGTGCAGAACCCGCGAATCGGGATGATGGTTCCGGCCAGTTAAATTTGAATGAAACGCCGCAACCTTCGTGCAATGCTGCGATGCAGCATCGGGCGGCCCTCTTGACGCAAGCCGCGCGGAAAGGCAATCAGTTCTGATCATGACGCGAGCCGCCATCAACAGCCCTTGCATTATTTGCCGCTAGCTTTCGCTGGCCGGCTGCTCACGTCCTCGTCCTGAAAACGAACCGACAAAAGCGCCCCGGCCAGCGGCCAGGTCCCTTCTCGCATTTCGCCGTCTCGTTCGTTCCAGGATTTCGCTCCGATGTCGCCGACCCTGAGGCTCTACAACACGCTGACGCGGACGAAGCAGGACTTCGTGCCGATCGATCCGTCGAACGTTCGCATGTATGTCTGCGGCCCGACCGTCTACGACTACGCCCATATCGGCAATGCCCGCCCGGTCATCGTCTTCGACGTGCTCTACCGGCTGCTGCGCCACATCTACGGCGCGGAGCATGTCACCTATGCCCGTAACCTCACGGACGTCGACGACAAGATCAATGCCCGCGCGGCCCGCGACTTTCCGGGCCTGAAGCTGAACGAGGCGATCGCGAAGGTCACCGAGACGACGACGGCGCAATTCCACCATGACGTCGACGCGCTCGGCAACCTGCGGCCGACGACCGAGCCGCGCGCCACCGACCATATCGATGAGATGAAGGCGATCATCGAGCGCCTGATCGCGCGCGGCGTCGCCTATGTCGCCGAGGAGCATGTGTTGTTCCATGTCCCGGCGGTCGCGCATCTGACGAAGGCACCGAAGTACGGCACGCTCGCCCGCCGCTCGCTCGACGAGATGCTGGCCGGCGCCCGCGTCGATGTCGCGCCCTACAAGCGCGATCCGATGGATTTCGTGCTGTGGAAGCCGAGCCGCGACGGCATCGATCCGGGCTGGCCTTCGCCGGCCGGCATCGCCACGTCCGGCCGGCCGGGCTGGCATATCGAATGCTCGGCCATGTCGATGGCGAAGCTGCTGACGCCCTTCGGCGGCGGGCTTGCCTGCGACGATCCGGCGAAGAACGTCTTCGACATCCATGGCGGCGGCATCGATCTCGTTTTCCCGCACCACGAGAACGAGATCGCCCAGTCCTGCTGCGCCTTCGGCGGCGGCGAGGGCGCGCCGACCATGGCTAATATCTGGATGCACAACGGCTTCCTGCAGGTCGAAGGCGAGAAGATGTCGAAGTCGCTCGGCAACTTCGTCACGATCAACGAGCTTCTCGCGACTGACACTTTCGGCGGCCGGAGATGGACGGGCGAAGTGCTGCGCCTCGCGATGCTGAAGACGCATTACCGCCAGCCGATCGACTGGACGGTGAAGGCGTTGGAGGAAGTCGAGAGGATGCTGCAGGATTGGGCGGAGGCGACGCAGGATGCGAAGGCATCCCAACCGTCCGCCGAGTTGCTCGACGCACTTGCCGACGATCTCAACACTGCCCGGGTGCTCGCAGAACTGCATGCGCTACGCAAGACGGGTGACCTGCCGGCATTGCTGGCGGGGTTGGAACTGCTCGGCATCAGGCTGCCGGAGGTGGCGGCGCCCGTCGTCATAGCGCCGGAGGTCGAGCGTCTCATCGCCGCCCGTCTCGACGCCCGCCGTGCCAAGAATTTCGCCGAGTCCGACCGCATCCGTGACGAACTGGCCGCCATGGGCATCGCGCTCAAGGACGGCAAGGACCCCGCCACCGGCGCGCCGACGACCAGCTGGGAGATGAAACGATGAGCCCGAAGATTCGCCCGGCGGGCTCGCTCTCCTTCGCCATCAAGCTGGTCATGCTGGCGATGGTCGTGCCGCGCGTCGTCCGCTTCAAGCTTCGGCGCGAGCCATGACGGCCGCTCGCGTCCATCTCTTCGACACTACGCTGCGCGACGGCGCCCAGACCACCGGCGTCGACTTCTCGCTCGACGACAAGCGCGCCGTGGCCGCGCTGCTCGACCGGCTCGGCGTCGACTATGTCGAGGGCGGCTATCCCGGCGCCAACCCGCTGGATACCGCCTTCTTCGAGCAGAAGGCGACGAAGCAGGCGAAGTTCGCCGCCTTCGGCATGACCAAGCGGGCAGGGCGCTCGGCCGCCAATGATCCCGGCATCGCCGCGCTGCTGGAGGCGAAGGCCGATGCCATCGTCTTCGTCGCCAAGAGCTGGGACTATCATGTCCATGTCGCCCTGGAGATTTCGCTGGAGGACAACCTCGCCGGAATCCGCGAGAGCGTCGAGGCGGCGAAGGCGGCCGGGCGTGAGGTGATGCTCGACTGCGAACACTTCTTCGATGGCTACAAGGCCAATCCGGACTACGCGCTTGCCTGTGCTCGTACTGCCTATGAGGCCGGTGCGCGCTGGGTCGTGCTGTGCGACACCAATGGCGGCACGCTGCCCGACGAGGTCGGCGCGATCGTGCGCGAGGTCGCCCGGACCGTGCCGGGCGATCATCTCGGCATCCACGCCCATGACGATTGCGGCTGCGCCGTCGCCAACTCGTTGGCCGCCGTCGAAGCCGGCGCGCGCCAGATCCAGGGCACGCTCAACGGGTTGGGCGAGCGCTGCGGCAATGCCAACCTGGTCACGCTGATCGGCGCGATCAAGCTCAAGGAGCGCTATCGCGACCGTTTCGCGCTAGGCGTCCGCGATGACCAGCTGGCCGAGCTGACCCATGTCTCGCGCGCCCTCGACGAGATGCTGAACCGTGCGCCGAACCGGCATGCGCCCTTCGTCGGAGCGTCCGCCTTCGCGACCAAGGCCGGCATCCACGCCTCGGCCGTGCTGAAGGATCCGCGCACCTACGAGCATGTCACCCCTGAGGCAACCGGGAACACCCGCAAGGTCCTGATCTCCGACCAGGGCGGCAAGTCGAACCTCGTGGCGGAGCTGGAGCGCATCGGCGTCACGCTCGGTCGCGACGATCCTCGCCTCAACCGCGTGCTGCAGGAAGTGAAGGAGAAGGAAGCGCAGGGCTATGCCTTTGAGGGCGCCGACGCTTCCTTCTTCCTGCTGGCCAAGCGCATTCTCGGCGAGCTCCCGGCCTATTTCGAGATCGAGCGTTTCACCGCCAATGTCGAGCGGCGCTACAACGCGCTCGGCGAGCTCGTCACCTTTTCCGAGGCGATCGTGAAGGTGAAGGTCGGTGACGACCTGCTGATCTCGGTCGCCGAAAGCGTGCTCGGGCCCGTCAATGCACTGGATCTCGCGCTGCGCAAGGATCTCGGCCGCTACCAGTCGCTGATCGGCGGCCTCAGGTTGGTCGACTACAAGGTCCGCGTCTTCCAGGGCGGCACGGATGCGGTGACCCGCGTGCTGATCGAGTCTGGCGACGAGACAGGCGAACGCTGGACCACGGTGGGCGTCAGCGCCAACATCATCGACGCTTCGTTCCAGGCGCTGGTCGACTCGATCACCTACAAGCTGATGAAGGCCGGCGCGACGGCGTGAAACCTGGCGCCGTCTCGCTCGGGCTGGGGTCGAGGCTGCGCCTGCCCGCTCATGCGCGGAGCTCCGCTTTGCTTCGTCCGCAAATGACGGTTCCCGCGATCACTCCGTCAGCCGAATGACGCGATCACGGCACAGATCCATGTCTGCGTCGCTGGCGGACTCATCGTCGAATTTCCCCTGGACCGTATAGGCGCAGCCCTGGGGCTTGTTGAGCTTGAGCGCGACGCTTTTGCCGGGCGCCAGCGGCTTGGCGAGCCTGGCAACGAGGCGCGGCTGCTCGCCGGAGGTGGCGATCTCGAAGCTGGTCAACGGGACGCTGCGCTGGTTG
>NZ_JBIWYK010000291.1:0-4111 GCF_044752385.1 Allobosea sp. CER48
AAGGAGGCGGATGGCCGCTGGCGGCTGGCGCGGGACGCCAATCTCCTCACCGCGCTCTAATCGGGCGTATACCCCACATTAACCTTGCCGGATGCTTAACTCCTTCCGGAGCATGCGTTTCGTGGGAAACCCCGTTTCGGCCCATCTTTCGCCGGATTCGCGCGCGATTGACGGGATACGGCATTTCCCCGGATCGCAAAACGGGCGGCGGCGTGGGTCTTCCGCGGCGCGAGCGGCGGGGTTTGAGGCCGGGGCGCGAGTCTTCGGATTGGCCCGCGGCCGTACCGCCTGGGTGAGAAGGATGACAGGATGAACCCCGCCGATGTTGCGCAGGCCGCGCCACAGATCGACATGTCGTTCTGGACGCTGTTCTGGCACGCCCATATCGTCGTCAAGCTGGTGATGCTGGGCTTGCTCGGCGCCTCGGTCTGGTGCTGGTCGATCATCATCGACAAGACGCTGCTTTACCGCCGCACCCGCCGCGACATGGATGCCTTCGAGGAGGTGTTCTGGTCCGGTCGCTCGCTCGAGGAACTCTATCGCGACCTCGCAGCCAAGCCGGTCAACGACATGGCGGCCGTCTTCGTCGCGGCGATGCGCGAGTGGAAGCGCTCCTTCGAGAATGGCGGGCGCTCGGTCGCCAGCCTTTCCCAGCGCATCGACAAGGTGCTGGACGTCACCATCCAGCGCGAGACGGAGCGGCTTGAATCCAAGCTCCTCGTGCTCTCCACCATCGCCTCGGCCGCCCCCTTCATCGGCCTCTTCGGCACGGTCTGGGGCATCATGAACTCCTTCACCGCGATCGCAGTGTCCAAGAACTCCTCTCTCGCGGTCGTGGCTCCCGGCATCGCGGAAGCGCTCTTCGCCACCGCGATCGGCCTCTTCGCCGCGATTCCCGCACTGATGGCCTACAACAAGCTCCAGGCCGAGGTGGCCAAGGCCCAGGGCCGGCTCGAGGCCTTCGCCGACGAATTCTCCGCGATCCTGTCGCGGCAGATCGACGAGCGCATGGCGGCGTGAGGGGCTGATCCATGGGCATGTCCGCCGCCACTGCCGCAAAGGGCGCCGGCCGCCGGGGCCGTCGCGGGCGCCGCCATGGCGCCATCGCCGAGATCAACATGACGCCGTTCATCGACGTCATGCTGGTGTTGCTCATCATCTTCATGGTCGCCGCGCCGCTGATTGCGACCGGTGTGCCGCTCGATCTGCCGCAGACCGGCGCCAAGCCGATCAATGTCGATCAGAAGCCGATCACCATCGCGATCGACAGCAAGGGGCAGATTTTCCTGCAGGACGAGCCGACCTTGGAGCCGGACCTCGTCACCAAGCTGCAGGGCCTCGCCAAGCAGGGCTTCGACGAGCGCATCTATGTGCGCGGCGACAAGCTGGTGGATTACGGCCGGGTGGCGTCGGTGATGTCGACCATCACCTCGGCCGGCTTCAAGCGGGTTGCGCTGGTCACCGAACCGGCGAGCCGCTGAGAGCGACGAGAGTAAGGGTGTTCAGAGCGTGAAGCTTTCGACCTCCGAACCTGGCCTGCTGATGTCGGCGCTGGGCCACGCGACGGTCCTCGTCGCGGGGCTTCTGGTGTTCTCGTCGGCCGCGCCGCTGCCGGAGAACGAGGAGGCGATCGCCGTCGAGCTCGTCGATCCCAACGCGCTGAACCAGGTCACCCGCGGCGAGCGCAGCGCCGAGAAGGTGCAGGCGCAGCCCACCCCGCGCGCCGAGCGCCAGTCCGAGGTGGTCGAGCGCAAGGAGGCCGGCGAGGCCAAGGCCGACACGCCCGCCCCGCCCTCCCGCCCGCCCGAGCTGAAGGTCGCAGAGGACAACGCCTCGACGCCGCCGCCCCCCCGCGCGGTCGAGCAGCCCAAGCCCGAGACCAAGCCACCCGAGCCCGCCAAGCAGCCGCCGCAGCGGAGCGAGGCCGCCGCCGCCCGCGAGGCCGAGCAGAAGCGCGAAGAGCTGGCGAAGCTCGCCGAGGAGGCGGAGATCGCTTCCAAGGCCAGGCAGGCCGAGGAAGAGGCGAAGGCGGCTGCCAAGGCCAAGGCGGAAGCCGAGGCCCAGGCCGCCAGGCGCGCCGCCGAGGCGAAGGCCAAGGCCGAGGCGCTCGCCAAGGCCGAAGCGGAGAAGCAGGCGAAGGAGAAGGCGGAAGCAGCCGCCAAGGCGAAGGTCGAGGCCGAGCAGAAGGCGAAGCTCGCCGCCGAGGCCAAGGCCAAGCAGGAGGCCGAAGCAAAGGCCAAGCGCGAGGCCGAGATCGCCAAGAACTTCAACGCCAGCGATATCGCCAAGCTGCTGCAGTCGAAGGAGAAGGCGCAGTCTTCCGGCTCCTCGGCGCCGCAGGTCAACCGCACCGCATCGCTCGGCACCGAGCGCGGCGCATCGCAGAAGCTGAGCCCGTCTTTGCGGGCGCAGCTCATCGGCATCATCCAGGACCAGCTCCTGAAGTGCTGGAACGTGCCGATCGCGCTCGCCAACGCCCATGGCAGCGGCAATATCGTGCCGTCCGTGCGCATGAAGCTCAACACCGACGGCTCGCTCGCGAGCCAGCCGGGCGTGATCAACTCGTCTTCGGACCCTCTCTTCCGCGTCGCCGCCGACTCGGCGCTGACCGCCACCCGCCGCTGCGCGCCTTTGCGCATTCCGGCTCAATTCGCCGCCTATTATGACGACTGGCGCGACGTCGTCGTCAATTTCGACGCAAGGGACGTCATGTGACCCCGATGATCGACCGTATCCGCCTCCCCTTCCTGACGGCAGCGCCGACGCGCCGCCGCCTCCTCGCCACCGCCGGCGCCGCCCTGCTCGTGCCCGCCGCGGCGCGTGCCGAACTCGTCATCGACCTGCGCGGCGGCGCCTTCCAGCCAATGCCGATCGCGATCGCCGATTTCGGCGGCGAGGGCGGCGTGCTCGTCTCCAGCGTCATCGCCAACAACCTGAAGCGCTGCGGCTACTTCACGCCGATCGACAAAAGCCGCTTCCCGGAGCCGAACCCGCCTTTCGACACCGCCCCCCGCTTCGAGGCCTGGAAGGCCAGCGGCGTGCAGGCTCTCGTCACCGGCCGCGTCGCGCGCGAGGCCGGGCGCATCCGCGCCGAGTTCCGCCTCTGGGATGTCGCAACCGGCACCCAGACCGACGGCCAGCAGTATTTCACCGACCCGAGCAACGCCCGCCGCGTCGGCCACATCATCTCGGACGCGATCTTCTCGAAGGTCACCGGGCTTGGCGGCTTCTTCGACACCCGCGTCGTCTTCGTCGACGAATCCGGTCCGAAGGAAAATCGTCGCAAGCGCCTCGCGATCATGGATCAGGACGGCGCCAATGTGCGCTACCTGACCAATGGCGACACCTCGGTTGTGACGCCGCGCTATTCGCCGGTTTCGCAGGACGTGACCTTCATGACCCAGCGCCAGGGCGAGCAGCCCCGCGTGCAGGTGCTGAACATCGAGACCGGCCAGCGCCAGATCGTCGGCAACTTCCCCGACATGAGCTCCAGCCCGCGCTTCGCGCCCAACGGACAGCGCGTCGTGCTCTCCCTGCAGCAGGGCGGCAACGCCAATCTCTACGCCATCGACATCGGCTCGCGCTCGACCACGCGCCTGACCTCGACGGCTGCGATCGACACCTCGCCCTCCTATGCGCCGGACGGTTCGCGGATCGTGTTCGAGAGCGACCGCGGCGGCCAGCAGCAGCTCTATGTGATGCCGTCCTCGGGCGGCGAAGGCCAGCGCATCTCCTTCGGCCAGGGCCGCTACTCGCAGCCCTCCTGGTCGCCGCGCGGCGACCTCATCGCCTTCACCCGCCAGGGCGGCGGCGGCTTCGCGATCGGCGTGATGCGCCCGGACGGCTCGGGCGAGCGCATCCTCACCGAAGGCTTTCACAACGAGGCGCCGAACTGGGCGCCCAACGGCCAGTACATCATGTTCTTCCGTGATCCCGGCGGCCAATCCGGCGGCAAGCTGTACATGGTCGACATCACCGGCCGCGTCGAAGTTCCGGTGCCGACACCGGCCTTCGCCTCCGACCCGACCTGGTCCCCCTTGCTGAGCGGCCAGCGGTAGGAACGTCAGAGGATTCGCATGTCCAGGCCGTCCGGCCGGAGCCGGACGGCTTT
>NZ_JBIWYK010000292.1:0-4095 GCF_044752385.1 Allobosea sp. CER48
GAGATCGAATGAGGGACTGGCCTTGCCGGCCGCATTGCCGCCGATCGCACCGGCGATCAGGTTCATCAGAATCTGTTCCATCTCGGCCCCCGCATGAGAATGCATCGCCCGAAGAACGTCTCTGAGCCGGGGAAGCGATGCATTCCGACCAGCCTGCAACAACGATGCCTCTGCTTGCAGGCTGCGGCAAGTATTGCGGCCGGTCCGTCAACCGCTTCCTGTTCAGTCGAGGACGATCGCCGAGATCAACCGCCCGTAATCGGGCTCGCCGCGATGCGTGGTGCGCCGATAGCTGAAGAAGCGATTCTCGTCGCCATAGGTACACAGCCCGAGATCGACGAATCGGCCGATCCCTGCCTCCTGCGCCTTCAGCGCAATGAAGGCAGGCAGGTCGAACATCGCATGAGCCGGGCGCTCGGAGGGCGTGAAGAAGCGTGAATAGGTCCGGTTCTCCGCCTTGAAACGCTCGATGAATTCCGGCCCGACCTCATAGGCCTTGGCGCTGATCGTCGGCCCCAGCACGGCCGTGATGCGCTCGCGCCGGGCGCCGAGCTTCTCCATGGCGGTCACGGTCGCGCCGACGATCCCGGTGAAGGCGCCCTTCCAGCCGGCATGGGCGGCGCCGATCACCCGCGCCTCGTTGTCGGCGAAGAGGATCGGCCCGCAATCCGCGGTGGAGACGCCGAGAGCGACATGGGATGCCGTCGTCACCATCGCATCGGCCTTGGGGCGCTCGCCGGGCCAGGGGCCGGTGACGATCTCCACATCGGCGGAATGCACCTGATAGAGGCTGACCAGATTCGCCGGTTCGACCTCGAGATGCCGCGCCATCCGCGCCCGGTTCTCGGTGATCGCAGCGGGATCGTCCGTGGAGCCCAGCCCGCCGTTCAGCGAAGCGTAGATCCCGCTCGACGCGCCACCCTCGCGCGTGAAGAAGGCGTGGCGGATGCCGGGCTCTCCGGCGAGTTCGCGGGCGGTGATGAACATGGGCGCGGTCCGGTTTGGAGCGAAGCCGCGAACGACCCCGCTGAAGTCAGCCCTGATCTGGCAGCCGATGAAGGTCAAATCCGGGCAAGGGCGGCAGGTTCCCATGCGATAGCGCGAGAACCTTGAACAAATCGCCCATGCCGGTTTCGCCCGGCGCGATCAGCCGATCGAAGGCTGCGGAAATCGCCTCGCGCTGGGCGGCGCCCGCCTTGAGCGAAAGCGCCTGCGCGCGTTGCGCCAATCCCAGCGCCAGCAGAAATTCGCGCTGGCTGGCGGGTCCGTGCAGCGCAGCACCCGCCTTGAGCGCCGCCTGCCCGACCCGCTCGAAATCGACATGCACGGTGAGATCGGCCTCGCCGGGCTCGGCCAGCGGATCGACGAAGGCGTGCCGCTTCATAGCCTGCAGCGTGTCGCCGAAGCCGGCACGCGCCGAGCCGTAATCGATGAACAGGGACGCGCCGCCCTCCGCCGCGACATGCCCCGCGACCTGCGCGACGATGTCGAGTGCAAGAGACGGCTGTTCGAAGATGGTTCCGGCCTCGGCAGCGATGCGCAAGCTCGCCTCGCGGCCCGATGCCAGCCCAAAGGCGAGATCGCCATCGGCGCCGATGCCTACGAGTCGCTCTCGCCACCCTTCCGGCGTCATCACGAACTGGTCGAGCGGCAGCGCATCCAGGAATTCATTGGCGATCAGGATCACCGGGCCGGACAGGGCTTCCTCGACGCTGTCGTGCCAGACCGGATCGCGGCCGGCCAGCGCGGCTGCCTGGCGCCGCCGCAGGACCGGGCTGGTCTCGACGAGATGAACCGACGCCGCCTCCTGGAAGCCCGGCACGATGCGCGTCGCCCGCAGCATGTCGCCCA
The DNA here is from genome assembly GCF_044752385.1 of Allobosea sp. CER48. Classification (NCBI taxonomy): domain Bacteria; kingdom Pseudomonadati; phylum Pseudomonadota; class Alphaproteobacteria; order Hyphomicrobiales; family Alloboseaceae; genus Allobosea; species Allobosea sp. CER48. The sequence goes on from NZ_JBIWYK010000292.1 coordinate 1,852, forward strand.
TAAGCGTGCCGCGCCCCGGGCCGAGTTCGACCAGCCGGAAGCTGGGCGGCGCGCCCATAGCCTGCCAGAGATGCGCGGCCCAGAGCCCGATCAGCTCTCCGAACATCTGGCTGATTTCCGGCGCGGTGGTGAAGTCACCGTCACGCCCGAAGGGATCGCGAGTCATATAGTAGCCGTGGCGGGGGTGGCCGAGCGCCAACGCCATGTAGCGGCCGATGCCGATCGGCCCTTCCTGCCGGATCAGATCGACGATCTCGGCCTTGAGCGTGCTCACGCACGGACCTCGCCAGCTGCCGCGGCCCGGCTGCGCAGGACGAGCCAGAGCCCGGCGAAGAAGACCGGCAGCGAGAGCACCATGCCCATGGTGATGCCTCCCGACAGCGCGTCGACCGAGGTTCCGAACAGGAAGCCGAGCTGCGGATCGGGCTCGCGGAAGAACTCGCACACGATACGGGCGAGCGCATAGCCCATGCCGAAGATGCCCGCGACGAGCCCGGGACGCCGGAAGCCGCCGAAGCGGACGACGAGATTCACCAGGATGAAGAGCAGTAGTCCTTCGCCCAATGCCTCATAGAGCTGGCTCGGATGGCGCGGCACCGGTCCGCCATTGGGAAAGATCATCGCGTAGGGAAAGTCCGGCGCCGGCCGCCCCCAGAGCTCGCCATTGATGAAATTGGCGATGCGGCCGAGGAAAAGCCCGATCGGCACCACCGCCGCCGCCAGATCGAATACCGACAGTGCCGGATAGCCGCGCCGTTTCGCGAAGAACCACAGGCCCAGAGTCGCGCCGATGAGGCCGCCATGGAAGGACATGCCGCCCTGCCAGATCGCGAAGATGTCCTGCGGCCGCTCGAGATAGCGCGGCAGATCGTAGAACAGCACGAAGCCGATGCGCCCGCCGAGCACCACGCCGAAGGCGACGAAGAGCAGCATGTCGTCGAGCTCGACCGGCTGCGGCCGGGCCCGCCCGCCCCACAATCCGTCGGAGGCGACGAGCCGGCGCGCATACCACCAGCCGCCGAGCAGCCCGACGACATAGGCGAGCCCGTACCACTTGATAGCGAGCGGCCCGAGCTGGACCGCAACGGGATCGATCATCGGGAAGGGAATGGCGAAGACGGGCATGGGCGACATCCGGCAGCGGGCGCACGGTGATGGCCGTGCGCCCGCTGAATGGTCAAGGAAAAAGGCTTGCCCGTGGCAGGCTGTCTCAGAGCTTGACGATCAGCTTGCCGAAATTCCTGCCTTCGAGCAGGCCGATGAAAGCCGCCGGCGCGCTCTCCAGCCCCTCGACGATATCTTCCTTGTACCTGACCGCTCCTTCCGCGATCCAGCGCGCCATTTCCTCGCGAAACGCCGGGCCTTGCGCGGCAACGAATTCACGCTGGATGAAACCGCGGATCGTCAGGCTCTTCGACAGCACCTGGCGCATCAATACCGGCAACCGGTCCGGCCCCGGAAAATCGCCGCTCGCATTGTATTGTGCGATCAGGCCGCAGACCGGGATGCGGGCGAAGGTGTTGAGCAGCGGGAACACGGCATCCCAAACATGGCCGCCGACATTCTCGAAATAGACGTCGATCCCGTTCGGGCAGGCGGCGGCCAGCCTGGCTGCCATCTCTGGATCGCGATGGTCGATGACGGCGTCGAAGCCGAACGTGTCGCGCACGAAGGCGCATTTCTCCGGGCCGCCGGCGATGCCGACCGCCCGCGCGCCCTTGATCCGCGCGATCTGCCCGACGGCCGAGCCGACCGGGCCGCTCGCAGCCGCGACGACGACGGTCTCGCCCGGTTTGGGCTGGCCGATCGTGAGAAGTCCGGAATAGGCGGTGAAGCCGGGCATCCCGAGCACACCGAGCGCGGTCGTGACCGGCGCGCTCTTCGGATCGAGCCTGCGCAGTTGCGCGCCATCGGCAACCGCATGGGACTGCCAGCCGGAATAGGACAGGACGATGTCGCCCGGCTGGAAGCCAGGGTCGCGGCTCTCGAGCACTTCGGCGACCGTGCCGCCTTCCATGACCTGCCCGATCTCGGTTGGCGCTGCGTATGACTTCGCCGCGCTCATCCGCCCGCGCATGTAGGGATCGAGCGAAAGGTAGAGGGTCTTGAGCAACACCTGCCCTTCGGCAATCGCCGGGATGGCGGCGCGTTCCAGCTTGAAATTCTGCGGGCCGGGGCGCCCTTCGGGGCGTGAAGCCAAAGTGATGCGCAGATTGTCGGCCTGGGTCATTGTCGTCCGTCCTG
>NZ_JBIWYK010000293.1:0-4077 GCF_044752385.1 Allobosea sp. CER48
CGATATCGAGCATGCCGGGGAGGCCCTGCAAGGCCCGCTCGAAGCCCTGCCGCTCGGCCAGGGCCGCCAGCAGCGCATCGGCATCGAGCCGGCGCGCCCGCAGCGCGAGCGACCCGCTTCCCGTCCCGGGCAGGTACTGCCCTTCGCCTTCCAGGCGCGCCGCGCCGCCGGCGAGGTCGAGCGTCAGCCCCGCAAGGTCGAGCTGACGGCTGCCGCCCTTCACCCGCCCGGCCAGCGAGACCGCCCCGCCAGGCGACAGGTTGAAGGCCCCGTCGAGTTCGGCGCCGACGCGTCCCTGGGTGGTGGGCAGCGCGAGCGTGCCGTCGAAATTGAGCTGCAGGTCATCGCCAGTGAGAAAGGCCTTGGCTCGCAGCCGCCCTCCCTCCTCCAGCTCGCCCGTGGTCACGCGCAGGGAGGCGCCAGCCACCTCGCCCTCGAAGCGCCAGGGCCCGGCGAAGCTGACCGCGGTGACCTCGGCGGCGATAGGCGAGAACGCGACAGCCGGCTTTCCCGGCTCGCGCCAGATCACGGCGGACCGGCTGAGCCGCAGGCGGTCGAGCCGCGCCTCGGCCGGCAGGCCCCGGCCCATCCGCTCGGGCAGCTGGATCGCGCCATTGTCGTCGAGAGCCAGCGTGATCGTCGCGCCATCGATCTCGGCTTCGGAGAAGCGGAACTCGCCGCGCGCCAGCGCGGTCAGCGCCAGCTCGACCGTCGCACGCTCGACCGTGGCCGAACTCGTCGTGCCATCACCGGGTCCGACGCGCAGGTTTTCGAGCGCGATGCGCGGCGACGGCAGGAGGCGCAGTCCGATGGCGCCGCCGATTTGCGTCTCGACGCCCAGCGCCTCGGTGAGCCTTGCCTCGATCTGCGGCCGGTAGACGCGCCAATCGACGAAGCCGGGGCCGATCAGGGCCGCCAGCAGCGCCAGCACGAGCAGACCGGCCAGAACTGTCAGGCTTTCACGCAACGTCCGCTTTCTGTCCCTGTCGCCATGGTGGAGCGCCGCCGACGCGAGGCCGGCGGCCGGATGCGATCATGCCTGCAAGTCGCGGCAGGATCACGACATTTCCGCGAAGCGACAGCGCAGCGCAAGCCGCGCGAATGTCACAGGACGATGATTTTTCCCGGATTGAGGATGTTCTGCGGATCAAGCGCCCGTTTCAGGGTCCGCATCACAGCCAGCGCCTCCGCACCATGCTCCTGCTCGAGATACTTCATCTTCTTCTGGCCGACGCCATGCTCGCCCGTGCAGGTGCCGCCCATCGCGAGGGCACGTTTCACGAGCCTGTCGATGAAGCCCTGCGCCCGCTCCACCTCGGCGGGGTCGTCGAGGTCGACAAGCGGCTGGGTATGGAAGTTGCCGTCGCCGACATGGCCTGCGATCGGCGCGATCAGCCCGCTCTCATCGATGTCGCGCTTGGTCTCCTCGACGCATTCGGCCAGCCGCGAGATCGGCACGCAGACATCGGTCGCCACCGATTCGAAGCCCGGCCGCAGGGCCTTTGCCGCCCAGTACGCGTCGTGGCGCGCCTGCCAGAGCCTGGAGCGCTCCTCGGCCTTGGTCGCCCATTCGAAAGGGCCGCCACCGAATTCGGCGGCGATCTCGCCGAAACGTTCGGACTGCTCGGCGACGCCGGCCTCCGTGCCGTGGAACTCTACGAAGAGCATCGTCGTCTCCGGCAACCCGAGCTTCGAGTGCAGGTTGACGCCGCGGACCATGACATCATCGACCAGCTCTATGCGCGCGACCGGCAGGCCGGTCTGGATCGTCAGGATCGTCGCGTCGCAAGCCGCCTTGACGGACGGGAACGGGCAGACACCGGCGGCGATCGCCTCCGGGATGCCGTGCAGCTTCAGCGTCACCTCGGTGATGATTCCCAGCGTGCCTTCGGAGCCGACGAGAAGCCGTGTGAGGTCATAGCCGGCCGAGGTCTTGCGGGCGCGGGTCGAGGTCTTGACGATCGAACCGTCGGCCATGACGGCCTTCAGCGCCAGCACATTGTCCTTCATCGTGCCGTAGCGGACCGCATTGGTGCCGGAAGCGCGCGTGGCGGCCATCCCGCCGATCGAGGCGTCGGCACCGGGATCGATCGGGAACATCAGGCCCTGGTCGCGCAGATGCTCGTTGAGCTCCTTGCGCGTCACGCCCGCCTCCACGACGACATCGAGGTCCTCGGCATGCACCGCGATGATCCGCTTCATCTGCGACATGTCGATGCAGACGCCGCCATAGGCCGCGTTGACATGGCCCTCGAGCGAGGTGCCCGTACCGAAGGCGATGACGGGCACGCCATGCGCGGCGCAGAGCTTCACGATCTCGGAAACCTCGTCCGTGCTCTGCGGAAAGACCACCGCATCCGGCGGCTGGTTCGGAATCCAGGTCAGCGTATGGCCATGCTGCTGGCGCACCGCCAGGCTGGTGACCAGCCTGTTGCCGAAGCGCGCAGCCAGTGCCTGCGTCACCGCTGCGATCGACTCAGGCGCCGGAGGCAGCGATGCTGGAAAAACAGGGTTGTCAAGAGAGGCGTCAGCAGGCAGGCTCATTGTCAACACTCTATTTCAAGGCTTAGGCTCGAAGCGAACCAATACGCAGCGGCCTCGGTCCTGATCTTAACCGAATGGCTGCATTGTAGATCAAGCGATGCAGGAATTGGCAGCGGCAATAATGCGACGGGCCATTGAGCGGGGCGCCGAACAGGGACCACGATCATGACGCAGGACATGCGAGCGCCGGCGCTGTTCTTCGCGCCGTTCGTATCGTCGGCCATGCGGGTCGAGCCGCAATGGATCGACTATAACGGCCATCTCAACATGGCTTACTATCACGTGCTCTTCGACCGCGCGGTGGACGAGGTCTTCTCGCTGGTCGGGCTGACTCGGGACTATGTCGAGACCCGGCACGCGTCGACCTTCACGGCCGAGTGCCACATCCTGTACAAGCGCGAGCTGACCGAGGGCGATCTCGTCCGCGTCACTGCCCAGCTCATCGGCTTCGACGACAAGCGCCTGCACTATTATCTCGAGATGCGGCATGCCCATGAGGGTTGGCTCGCGGCGACCAGCGAGAACCTGTCGCTCCATGTCGACATGATCAATCGCAAGGTCACCCCCTTCCCTGCCGACATCCTCGCCAACATCGCCTTGATGAAGGCGGCGCACAGCATGATGCCGCTGCCGGCCACGATCGGCCGCATCATCGGCATGCCGCAGAAATCGACGATCCGGGTCGATGCCCCGGTGGAAGCGCGCGAACCCGAGACCGAAACCCGGCACTGACCGGCGGAACCTCAGGGCTCGTCGTCCGGAATCTTCAGCTTGTGGCCGCAGGCCTTGCAGTAGACGGCGTCGGGCTCGTGCCGCTGCAGCGCGCATTCCGGACAGGGAAACAGCACCTTGTTGGGGCGGAACAGCGCCTGCGCCAGCCTGACGAACAGCGTGATCCCGACGATCATCACCACGATCGAGGTCAGCTTGCCGGCGATCCCGGGCAAGGTGACATCCCCGAAGCCGGTCGTCGTCACGGTCGCGACCGTGAAGTAGAGCGCCTGGACATAGCTCTCCAGCCCTCCTTCCTGCCGGAAGAAGAAGGTGTAGACGAAGCCGGTGACCACGAAGAGAAACGTCGCGATGTTGCTCAGCGCACGCACGACGTTCTCCCATTCGCGGAAGCGCGTCTCGCGAAACTGCATCCATACGATGCCCTTGTGAGAAAGCGACCAGAGCCTGAGGATGCGCAGGAAGCCGAAATTCTCCAGCCATTGCGGCGCGAGCAGCGTCAGCAGGATGAACAGATCGAGCAGCATGGTCGGCTGGCGCAGCAACCGGAGCATGCTGGTCGAGGCAAGCAGCCGCGCCGCGATCTCGGCGATCATGACGATCGCGACGGAATAATCGATCCAGAGGAAGGACGACCTCTCCCGGAGCAGCGGCGTCAGGATGAAGAACGCGATGATCGCGAGGTCGACCACGGTGGTGACGAGCTGGAAGCGCAACGCCGCCGGCGAGCGGCCGTGGTAGAGTTGGCGCAGCCGGCTGCGGAAAGCCTCGAAACGGCCGGTCTCTGAAGGGGCGTCTGCG
>NZ_JBIWYK010000294.1:0-4057 GCF_044752385.1 Allobosea sp. CER48
GCGCTTGAGATTGGCCTGGAAGGGCTGCGTATGCGGCTGCAGCGCCGGGCTGGAGTCGAGGAACTCGATCTCGAAGGGCTGGCCGTTCGGCAGCTTCAGCACATTGCCGTCGCGCTTGCACCCGGCGGCGCGCAGCATCTCGTCGGCCTTGCGCAGCAGGTTGCGGTCGCTGCCCGAGCCGTCCGAGACCGGCGGCAGGAACGGTTCGCCGAAGACGTCCTCCGGCACCTTACCGCGCCAAGGCTCGAGCAGAGCGAGCTCCTCCGGCGAAGGTTTGCCGACGGCCTTCGAGTCCGAGTTCTCGAAATAGGACGTCATGCGCTCATAGGAGCCGAACATGATCGTCTTGCGCGTCCATTCGAAGTCGAAGGCAAGCCCCAGAGCCTCGCGGATGCGGGGGTCGGCGAACTTCTCGCGGCGCGTATTGTAGATCCAGCCCTGCGACCCGACCGGCTCGGTCTTCGGCAGGGCTTCCTTCTTGACCTTGCCCTCGTGCACGGCCGGGAAATCGTAGCCCGTCGCCCAGATGCGCGAGGTGAATTCTTCCTGGAAGGTGATGGCGCCGGCCTTGAAGGCCTCGAAGGCGACCTGCCGGTCGCGGAAGTACTCCCAGCGTACCCGGTCGAAATTGTTGGTGCCGATATTCACCGGCAGGTCCTTGCCCCAATAGTCCGGCACGCGCTCGAACTCGATGAAGCGGCCCTGCTCGAAACGCCCGACCTTGTAGGCGCCGGAGCCTAGCGGCGGCTCCAGCGTCGAGGCGGTGAAGTCCCGCGTCGACCAGTACTTCTCGGAGAAGACCGGCAGGCCGGCGACGACGAGGTGCAGGTCGCGCCCGCGCTTCGGCGAGAACTTGACCACGAGGATGTCGTCGCCCTCGGCTTCCGATGAGACGAGTTCGTTGAGCAGCAGCCGGTAGGACGGATGCCCCTTCGCCTTCAGGATGTTCATGGAAAAGGCGGCGTCACGGGCGGTCACACGCGAGCCGTCATGGAAGCGAGCCTCGGGTCGCAGGCGGAAGCGATAGGTCAGTTTGTCCGGCGCGACGGCGACGCTCTTGGCGAGAAGGCCGTAGAGCGAGCCCGGCTCGTCGCCCGAGCCAGCCATCAGGCTGTCGAAGCAGGCATCCATGCCGGCCGCGCCATCGCCCTGGAGTACGAAGGTGTTCAGCGTGTTGAAGGTGTCGAAGCTCTGGTTGCCGCCGGCCCGCTTGATCTGGACGGTGAGCATGCCGCCTTTGGGCGCCTTCGGGTTCACATAGCCGAAATGCGGGAAATCCGGCGGCAGGGCGAGCTCGCCGAAGGTCGAGAGCCCATGCGATTCGGCGTCCTGCGCCAGCGCCGCGTTGGAAAGCGCCGGCAGGCTTCCCGCGACTGTCGCGGCACCTGCGGCTTCCAGCAATCTGCGGCGTGTGATGCGCATCGCCATCGTTTCGCGTCTCCGTCTGATTCGCCGCCATCCTATCTCGCCCCTGCGGGCGGATACGGCAATGGTCGGCAAGGCTTGGCAGGGCCAGGATTGTGCCGGCAAGCCGGAGGCGGGAGCAAGGCGGCACCAAACAAAAAGCCGGGCAAGGGCCCGGCTTTCTGAAGCAAATGGTCGCAGTTGCCGTCGATCAGGGCTTCGGCAGCGGCTTGGGCGCATCCGCGAGCGTGTTGAGATAGGCGACGACGTCGGCGCGGGTCTCGGGCTTGCTGATGCCGGCGAAGGCCATCGCGGTGCCCGGCACATAGGCCTTCGGGTTCTTCAGGAAGTGGTCGAGCGCGTCGGCGTCCCAGTTCTTGTCATTCCGGCCCTTCATCGCGGCCGAATAGCCGAAGCCGGCGACCGAGCCCTCGCTTCGGCCGTAGACGTCGAAGAGGTGCGGGCCGACCTTGTTCGCGCCGCCCTTCTCGAAGGTGTGGCAGGCCTTGCAGGCGCCGACAGCCTTCTCGCCCTTGGCCGGATCGGCCTTGACGAGGCGGACCGCGATCGGCTCCTCGGCGGCCGGGGCCGCGGCGCCGCCCGCAGCGGCCGGCTCCTCGCTCGGCAGGTCGAAGCCCGGAACGGCGGGCTTCTTCGGTGCGAAGACGATGCCGGCGGCCATATTGAGGCTCATCACGACGAGCAGCGTGGAGAGAACCGCGCCGGCGATCTTGTTGGCTTCGATATTCATCGTATCCGAACCTTGGTGCCCTCCGCGGCCTAGGCCCGGGAGACGAGATAGCGCATAGCCGGAGTCTTGAAAGCCTCCAGCCTCCGCCGTTGCTTAACCGCTTTGCGCGCTTCATTGCAACTCGTATAAGCACGCTCCGCTTTGAGACTTTTTGACGCCTCCCGCCGCAGCCTGCGGCCTTCCTGCCGAGCCCGCCCGGAAACATGTCGAATCCGCTGATCCTGATCCCCGCCCGCATGCAGGCGACCCGTCTCCCCGGCAAGCCGCTCGCCGACATCAACGGCGAGCCGATGATCGTGCATGTCTGGCGCCGGGCGGTGGAATCCGGGGCCGGAGACGTCGCGGTGGCGACGGACTCACCGGAAATCGCGGCCGCGATCGAGGCGGCCGGGGGGAAGGCGGTGATGACGAGCGCCGATCACCAGACGGGTTCGGACCGCATCAAGGAAGCCGCCGATATCCTCGATCCCGAGCGCCGCTACGACATCATCGTCAATGTGCAGGGCGATTTCCCGACGCTCGAACCCTCGGCCATCGCCGCAGCGGTGAAGCCTCTCGCCGATCCGGCTGTGGATATCGCGACGCTCGCGGGCGAGATCACCGACGAGGAAGAGAAGGTTGCGCCGAGCGTGGTCAAGCTGATCGGGAGCGAGATCGCTCCCGGCCATATGCGAGCGCTATACTTCACGCGTGCCACTGCGCCCGCGGGCGAGGGGCCGCTCTATCACCATGTCGGTCTCTACGCTTACCGCCGCGCGGCGCTCGATCGCTTCGTCAGCCTGCCGCAGTCGCCGCTGGAGCTGCGCGAGAAGCTCGAGCAGCTGCGCGCCCTCGAAGACGGCATGCGCATCGACGTCATGGTCATCGACCATGTGCCGCGCGGCGTCGACACGCCCCCCGATCTCGACCGCGCCCGCGCGATCCTGAAATCCCGCTAAAGCCGTTCCGGCCAAGCCGCTGCGGCCTGGCGCATGAAACGGCGTCAAGACAAGAAGCCGAGGAGCCTGAGAGTCCCATGTCCTTCGTCGTGTCCTACCAGGGTGAGCCCGGAGCCTTCTCCTCGCAGGCGGCTCTCCAGGTGTTTCCGGACTGCGAGCTCCTGCCGTGCCCGACCTTCGAAGACGCGCTCGCTGCCGTCAGCGACGGCAAGGCGCGCTACGGAATGATCCCGATCGACAACTCGATCGCCGGCCGCGTGGCCGATATCCACCATCTGCTGCCGCGCTCGGGCCTGCATATCATCGGTGAGCACTTCCTGCCGATCCGCTTCCATCTGATGGGCGTCGAAGGCGCGACGCTCGCGACGGTCAAGGTGGTGCAGAGCCATATCCATGCGCTCGGCCAGTGCCGCAAGATCATCCGCAAACTCGGCCTCAAGGCAGAGGTCGCGGCCGATACGGCGGGCTCCGCGCGGCAGGTCGCCGAGGCCGACGACGTGACCCGCGCCGCGATCGCTCCGCGCATCGCGGCGGATGTCTACGGCCTCAACATCCTGATGGAGGACATCGAGGACGAGAAGCACAACACCACGCGCTTCGTCGTGCTCTCGAAATATCCGGAATATGCCCGGCAGGGCGCGGGCCGGACCGTGACCACGCTGATGTTCCGTGTCCGCAACATCCCGGCTGCCCTCTACAAGGCGATGGGCGGCTTCGCTACCAACGGCATCAACATGACCAAGCTGGAAAGCTACATGGTCGACGGCCTGTTCTCGGCGACGATGTTCTATGCCGATGTCGAGGGGCATCCGGACGATCCGGCGCTGCGGCGCGCGCTGGACGAGCTCTCCTACTTCTCCAAGGAGATGAAGATCATGGGCGTCTATCCCGCCAGCGACTTCCGCTCCACCATCGAGGAGCCGGCGGAGTAAGCAGTCCCCGACATCGGCAGAGGGCGGGCTTC
>NZ_JBIWYK010000295.1:0-4043 GCF_044752385.1 Allobosea sp. CER48
CGCGCAGATCGCGACCTATCTCCAGGGGCATCACGACATCGACAGCCTGCACATCATCTCGCATGGCGACGCCGGCGAACTGCGCCTCGGCAACGGGCTCTACAACAACGCCAACATCGAGGCCTTCGCCGCGACGCTGTCGGAGATCGGCTCCGCCCTGTCGCGTGACGGCGACATTCTGCTCTACGGTTGCGACACTGCCCTGGGCGAACAGGGCGAACGCTTCGTCTCGACGCTGTCGGCCATGACCGGCGCGGACATTGCCGCTTCGAGCGACCTCACCGGCGATGCCGCGCTCGGCGGCGACTGGCAGCTCGAACACCGCACCGGCTCGATCGAAACCGAGCTCGCGATCACGCGCGAAGGCCAGGAATCCTACGCGCATCTGCTCGACGTCACCGCAAATACCGGGAACGGCGCCCTGCTCGTCTCCGCCGGAAACGCGCTGTACAGCGTCGATGTCGTGACCGGAAAGGCCACCCTGATCACGACCGTGCCGTCTTCCATCGGCGGCGTCAGCGTCAGCAACGTGATCAACTCGATCGCGGTCGATCACGCCAACGGGCTCGTCTACTACACGGACAGCACGGTCAATACCAACAACCGGGCGCTCTTCGCCTATGACTACGTCAACAACACCCACATCCTGATCGACTCCGACCTGACCAATAACGGTGCCGGAGCGAGCATCACCGTCGGCTCGGCCGGCGTCGGCGGGGGCGGCGCTGCATTCGCGAACGGCACCCTCTATCTCGCCGTCGAGAACACCTCCGGCACGGACGACTCGATCTTCCGGATCACCTTCACGGGCAATGGCCGCGTAGTGGCGACGGCGAACACGCTGGTCGCCTCGATCACCGGAACCAATGACTGGGGCGACATCTCGGTCGATGCGGCCAACAATGCGCTGCTCAGCGTGAGCAGCACCGGCTTCACGCGCTACAACCTGACGACCGGGGCGGTGATCTCGACGGCAGCCATGACCGCCGGCCAGTCCGGAAGCGACGTCAACGGCAATTTCTATCTCGTCGGCACGACGATCCAGCAGATCAACCCGGTCACCGGGGCCACGATCGGCACCGGCGCGGCGATTACCACCAATGGCACGACCGCGCTCGCCAACGTCTCGGATGCGACGCGCTGGGTCCCGGCGACGGGCTCGATCGGCGACCGCATCTTCGACGACAACAACAACAACGGCGTGGTCGATGCCGGCGAAGGCGGGCTCGCCAACGTCACCGTGCAACTCGTCGACGACGTCAATGGCAACGGCGCCGCCGATGCCGGCGAGCGCGTGCTGGCCACCGACACGACAGGCGCGAACGGCGCCTATCTCTTCACCGGCGTGCTGCCGGGCAACTACGTCGTCCGGGTCACCGATGCCAACAACGTGCTCGGCGGCGCGAGCCCGACGACCGGCACCGCGACGCGCGCGATCAGCCTCGGCACGGTCGGCTCCAGCAACCTCACCGCGGATTTCGGCTACAACCGCACGCCTCCGGTGGTCGACCTGAACTCGACGCCGGCGCTGACGAACATCGTCAACAACGGCAATTTCACCGGCAGCGCCACCGGCTGGACCAGCACCGGCGTCACGACCTACTCCTCCTCGATCGGCAGCGGCGGCGCCATCGCCTGGACCTCGGATGCCGGCACCGGCACGCTGACCCAGGCCGGCCTCACCGGGCTCAACAACGGGCCGGCGCCCAGCGGCTCGGCACAGGTCGTCTTCGGGCTGGGCTGGAACAACGGCGCCCTCGATGTCGGCGTGCCGGCGACGCTGACCGTGTCGGTGGGCGGCGTGGTCTATGCGACGATCACCACTGCGACCACCGCCACCGGCGCGGCCACGATCGAATACCAGAACGGGGCGACGGGCTCGCCGGCCACGATCGCGGCGAGCACGCTCAACGCCTGGACCTATACCGACATCCTGATCAACCTGCCGACGACGGTCGCGGCCTCCGGCAACCTTGTCTTCACGTACAATACCGTCTTGCTGGGAAGCGACGACATCTCAGTCGATAATGTCCGGGTCAATGCCTACACGGACGACACGGCCGGCCGCGACTGGTCGGCCGGCTATGTCGAGAACGGGACGCCGGTCTCGATCGCCGACACCGATTCCTCGATCACCGACGCCGACAATACCAACATGGCTTCGGCGACGGTCGTCCTGACCAACCGGCAGGATGGCGACCGGCTGCGGATCGGCGGCGTGGCGGGCACGATCCTGGCCAACGGCTCCAGCGGCACGATCAACGGCATCGGTTACACGGTGGTCGATACCGGCACCACGATCACGATCCAGCTCACCGGCTCGGCGACCAAGGCGGTCTATGCCGACACCATCGAGTCGATCTTCTACGAGAGCACGAGCGACGCGCCCGCGACGGTGGCGCGCGTCTTCAACGTCACTGTCAGCGACGGCACGCAGACATCGAACACCGCCGTCTCGACGATCTCGGTAACGGCGGTCAACGATGCGCCCACGCTCGATCTCGACGCCTCCGGCGCCGGCACCGGCTTCGCCACCGGATATGTCGAGAATGGCAGCGGCATCGCCATCGTCGATACCGACGTCGCCATCTCCGATCCCGACAACGCCACGATGGCCTCGGCCACCATCATCATCACCAATGCGCAGGCCGGCGACCTGCTCGCGGTCGCGGGGACGCTGCCGACCGGCATCACCGCCTCCTACAACGCCACGACATTTACGCTGACGCTCACCGGCACCGCGAGCCAGGCCGCCTACCAGACGGCCCTGCAGCAGATTCGGTATTCGTCGAGTTCCGACGCCATCGTCACCACGAGCCGCGCCATCAGCGTCACGGTCAGCGACGGCGCCGCCGCCTCCAACACCGCGATCGCGACGGTCGCGATCACCGCGGTCAACGACGCGCCGGTCAACACCCTGCCGGCGACCTTCACCGTCGCGGAAGACGGGACACTGGCCCTCGCCGGGCTCTCGGTCATCGATCTCGACGCGGGCCCGGGCACGATGACGGTCACCCTAGCGGTCAGCGGCGGCACGCTTGCGGCCGCTTCGGCCGGTGGCGTCACCGTGACCAACTCCGGCACCGCCAGCATCACGCTCACCGGCACGCTCGCCAACATCAACGCCTATCTCGCGGCTGGCGCTCCGGCTCGCATCGGCTTCGTGCCGGTCGCCGATTTCAACGGCGCCGTGACCCTGACGATGACCAGCAATGACGGCGGCAACACCGGCACCGGCGGCGCGCTCACCGATATCGATACCAGCACGATCACGGTCAACGCCGTCGCGGACGCCGTGAACGACACGGTCTCGACCGCCGAGGACAGCGCCGCGACCTTCAACGTGCTGGCGAACGACAGCTTCAGCAATGCAGGCCGCACGATCACGGCCGTCAACGGCACGGCGATCGCGGTCAACGGCACGGTCGCCGTGGCGGGCGGAACGGTCCGGCTCAATGCCAACGGCACCCTCGCCTTCACGCCGACCGCCGACTACAACGGCAACTTCAGCTTCACCTACACCGTGACCTCCGGCGGCGTGGCCGAGACCGCGACCGTCGCCGTCACGGTAACGCCGGTCAACGATGCGCCGACGCTCACGGTCCCGGGCCCGCAGAGCACCGTCGAGGATACGCCGCGCGCCATCACCGGCGTCGCGGTGGCCGACATCGATTCAACCGCGCTGACGACGACGCTGACCAGCACCAACGGCACGCTCACCGTCACGGCCGCCCCGGGCGCAGTCATCACCGGCAACGGGACCGGCAGCGTGACGATCAGCGGCTCGGCCGCCCAGATCAACGCGGCGCTCGCCGGGCTGAGCTATACGCCGGTGGCGGATTTCAACGGCAGCGCCAGCATCGCGATCAGCACCAGTGACGGCGCGCTCAGCATCGGGGGGTCGGTGGCGATCTCGGTCGGCGCCGTCGCGGATGCCGTCAACGACTCCGTCATCACCAACGAGGACGCGGCGGCAAGCTTCAATCCGCTCGCCAATGACAGCTTCTCCAACCCCGCCCGCGCCATCACGGCGATCAACGGCG
>NZ_JBIWYK010000296.1:0-4030 GCF_044752385.1 Allobosea sp. CER48
CCACCTACACGGCCTCGTTCGACGCCAAGACCGCCACGGTCCGCGACGTCGTCAACGAGATCAACAAGTCGGGCATCGCCACCGCCTTCGTCGACGAGAAGGGCCAGCTCAACGTCAAGGGCACCGGTTCCGACGACGTCGAGTTCGGCTTCGGTACCGCCGCCGTGACCGCTGCCGCTCCGGGCGCTCCCACCGCGACCGAGATCGACACCGCGAACGGCGCCGCGGTCACCGCCGCAGGCACCGGTGGCAGCAACACCGCGATCGGCTTCCTGGCGGCCGACGCCACCGCAGCCGGCGCGATCAAGGGTCAGAGCATCACCTCGGCGGTGCGTTCGAACCTGATCGACCAGTACAACGACCTGCGTGGCAAGATCGACGATCTCGCCAAGGACGCGAGCTTCAACGGCATCAACCTGCTGAAGGGCGACCGTCTGTCGATCCAGTTCAACGAGAAGGCCGGCAAGAACCAGACCAAGCTCGACATCCAGGGTTCGGACGTCACCTCCGACAACCTGGGCATCGTCAAGGCTGGCAACACCACGCTCGCCGGCCAGGTCAACTTCCAGAACGACACGGATCTCGAGAAGGCGACGCAGGCTCTGACCGGCGCCCTCACCTCGCTGAAGTCGCTGTCGTCGACCTTCGGCGCCAACCTCTCGGTGGCGCAGACCCGTCAGGACTTCACCAAGGACATGGCTGACGTGCTGAGCACCGGCTCCGCGAATCTGGTGAACGTCGACGCGAACTCGGAAGCCGCCAGCCTGCTCGCGTTGCAGACCCGTCAGCAGCTCTCGCAGACGGCACTGTCGCTCTCGAACCAGAGCGAGCAGTCGGTCCTGCGTCTGTTCTGATCTTCGGTCCGCAGAAGCGGATCAGCCCGCAGAACGCGGGGCGAAGTCAAAGAGCGGCGGAGCTTCGGCTCCGCCGCTTTTTCCGTTTGGCGGACCGACGGCACCGCAGTGGCTGATTAACCATTTATTATCCCTAACGCCGGATGATCCCCCCTGAAATCAGGTTGCATCGCGCCGGAGTCGCGCGTTCAGGGGACCGAAGATGGCCAGCACGATCCTTTCCAGCGGTGTCCGCAACAACCTGCTGACGCTGCAGCAGACCACGGCCCAGCAGAGCGTCATCCAGAACCGCCTCGCGACCGGCAAGAAGGTCAACTCCGCGATCGACAACCCGGTGAACTACTTCACCGCGCTCTCGCTGAATGACCGCTCCAGCCAGCTCACCGGCCTCCTCGACGGCATCTCGAACGGCATCCAGACCATCCAGGCGGCTTCCAAGGGCATCGACGGCATCACCAAGCTCGTCCAGTCCCTGCAGTCGACCGTCAAGCAGGCGCAGGCCGATGCCGCGCAAAATCGTCCGACCAAGGCCGGCACCGCCCTCGCGACCGCGACCGAAGCGGCGGTGACGAGCAAGAGCCTGAAGGACATCGCCCTCGACAAGCGTGTCGTCGACGACAACGCAGGCACCGCCAATGCGGCCACGGCCACCTATTCGGGCAATGTCGGCGGCCCCGCTCTTGCCGCCGGTGACGAGGCCACGACCTCGATCACCCTGACTTCGGGCACGACTACCTATACTGCCAGCTTCCTCAGCACGAACGCGACTGTCCGCGACGTCGTCAACGAGATCAACAAGTCGGGCATCGCCACCGCCTTCGTCGACGAGAAGGGCCAGCTCAACGTCAAGGGCATCGGTTCCGAGAAGGTCCAGTTCGGTATCGGCACCACGACCTTCACGCCCGCGGCACCGGGCGCACCGACCGCGGCTGAAATCGCAGCGGCAGGTGTGACGGCCATGACCACGGCGACGGGCGCCACCAGTGACAACACCGATTTCGGCTTTGCCCTGACCGACAACAGCGCTGCCGGCACCACGATCGTCGGTACGAGCATCACCTCCGCGGTGCGCTCGAATCTGATCGACCAGTTCAACGACCTGCGCAACAAGATCGACGATCTCGCCAAGGATTCGAGCTTCAACGGCATCAACCTGCTAGCCGGCGACCGCCTGACGATCCAGTTCAACGAGAAGACCGGGAAGAACCAGACCAAGCTCGACATTCAGGGCTCGAACCTGACCTCGGACAACCTCGGCATTCCGAAGGCGATCAACACGCAGCTCACCGGCTTCATCAACTTCCAGAACGATGCCGACCTCGAGAAGGCCACCCAGTCGCTGACCGGTGCGCTGACCTCGTTGAAGTCGCTGGCATCGACCTTCGGGTCGAACCTCTCGGTCGCCCAGACCCGCCAGGACTTCACCAAGGAACTGGCCAACGTCCTCACCACCGGCGCCGGCAATCTCGTGCTGGCCGATCCCAACGAGGAAGGCGCAAGCCTGCTCGCGCTGAACACGCGCCAGCAACTCTCGCAGACCGCGCTGTCGCTGGCGAACCAGGCCGACCAGGGCGTGCTGCGTCTCTTCGGCTGACGTCTCCGGTATCGACCGCCCTTCCCCTCCGCCAGAAGGCAGGACAGACATGGCTCTCAAGGTCGAGCTCAAGCCGCGCGAGCGGATCATCATCGGCCAGGTGGTGATCCGCAACGACGAGCAACGCACGCGCTTCTTCATCGAAGGCGACGCCCCAATCCTGCGCGAGAAAGACATCCTCACGGCCGCGACCGCCGACAGCCCGGCCAGGAAGATCTATTTCGCCGTCCAGCTGATGTATCTGGCCCAGGATCCGACACATCAGCACGAGGTGTTCTTCCAGCTCGTGCGCGATTTCGTCCAGGCCGCGCCCAGCGCCCTGCCGCATGTTCACGAGATCAATAACTGCATCTTAAGCGGCGATCTCTACAAAGCTCTCAAGGCAGCCAAGAAGCTGATCGCCTACGAAGCGGAACTGATCGAGCATGCAAAACGGGTTTAACGCCTACGCCGCCGCTGCCAAGACAGCCCAATCCGTCGTTTCACCCCGCGAGCTCGAAGCCTCCCTCCTGATCAAGGCCGCGACCCGTCTTCAGGCCGTCGCCGACGACTGGACGATCCGTGAGCGCGAGTTCGACGAGGTGCTTACCTATAATCGCAGGCTCTGGACGCTGCTGGTCTCCGCCGTGATCGCCGAAGACAACCCGCTGCCCGTCGGCATCAAGCAGAACATCCTCGGCCTCGCCAATTTCATTTTCAACCACACCTTCAAGCTCGCGGCCGATCCGCAGCCGCAAGGTCTGGGCATCCTGATCAACATCAATCGCGACATCGCTGCGGGCCTCCGCGGGCGCTGAAAGCGCCCCTGCGCCCGCTCCACCGCCCGGAAACAGTAACGCCGCCCCGCAAGGGGCGGCGTTCTCATTTGGCGAATGCTGTTATGCGGGTCAGAGAAAGTTGGTGAGCGACAGCTTCGAGAGCATCGAGGTCACCTGGTAGCTTGCCTGCAACTGCGTCTGCAGGGCGAGGATCTGCGTCGCCACCTCTTCGGTCGTGACGTCCTCGACGCCGGAGAGCGTCGTCGTCAGGTAGCCCTTGGTGTTCTGGTGACGCTCCTTGGCGCTCGCCAGGGCCGTCTGGGCCGAGCCGAGCTCGGTGATGATCTCCGCCGGCTTCTGGGTGCTGCCGCCGAAGCCGAGCTTCTCGCTGACGCGCGCCGTCATCGCCTCGTAGCGGGCCTGCGAGTCGGCGTCTCCGGCAGGGAAATTCTCCGCCGCCATGATCGCGAACTGTGCGAGGCCGACGCGGAACGCCTCCTCATTGGCGCGTGCGCCGGTTCCGACGACCTGCCCCTGGTCGACCTGGACCGTCGAGGTGCCGCGCGCAGGGTCCGCGCCGTCATCACCGCGATACCAGATCACCGTCGTCGCGGCCGCCCCGGCATTGGTCGGCGGCAGGGTCGCGGTGTCGAAGGGCGGGCCCGGCACCCGCTTCGGCGGGCTGTTGAGGCTGCCTGCGAAAAAGTCCTGCGCGGCCACCTGCGAGGACGCCGCGGACAGCGTGGTCCTGGCCTCCTTGCCAAGGGCGGCGCTGATCGAGCTCCGCAGATTCGCCGCCGTCGCATTGGGATCGGCGCCGATCT
>NZ_JBIWYK010000297.1:0-4025 GCF_044752385.1 Allobosea sp. CER48
TGGGCGCGATCGGCAGCCGCATCGCGAAGCGCGCCGCAGCCTTCGAGATGGAGGTCGGCTATCACAACCGCTCTCCGCGGCCTGACGTGCCCTATCACTATCACGACAATCTGCTCGGGCTCGCGGAATGGGCCGATGTGCTCGTCGTCTCGGCTCGCGCCAGCGCCGAAAACAGGCATGCGGTCGATGCTGCCGTGCTGCGGGCGCTGGGGCCACGCGGGCATGTGATCAACATCTCCCGCGGCATTGCGGTCGACGAGGTTGCGCTTTGCGCCGCGCTCGAGAATGGCGTGATCGCGGGAGCGGGCCTCGATGTCTACGAGAACGAGCCGCACGTCTCCGACAGGCTGAAGGCGCTCGACAACGTCGTGCTAACGCCGCATATCGCCGCCGCTTCCGACTCGGCGCAGACTGCCCAGCAGGACGTCATGCTCGGCAATCTCAAGGCTTTCTTTGCCGGGGAGCCGCTGGTTTCGCCCGTGCCGCTCTGAACGATCAGGGCATGACCACGACCGGCGTGCCCATCTCGACGCGGGCATAGAGGTCGATCACGTCCTGGTTGTGCATGCGGAAGCAGCCATAGGAGGCGGCGGTGCCGATCGTGTTGGGCATGTTGGTGCCATGGATGGCGTATTGCCCGCCCGGCCCGAGACCGATGACGCGCGCGCCCATCGGGTTGCGCGGCGAGCCACCGGGGATGACGTCGGGCAGGCGGGGATTGTCGCGCTTGACCTCTGCCGGCGGCGCCCAGGCCGGATCGACCTGCATCTCCTCGACATATTTGACGCCGCGCCACTGCTTGCCGGCCTTGCCGACGGCGATGGTGTAGCGGATGGCGGTGCCGGGGGCGACGACGTAATAGAGCCTCCGCTCGCCGGTGCGGATGACGATCGTGCCGGGCTGGAAGCGATCGTCGCGCAGTCCGATGACCTCACGCGCTTCGGCACTGGACAGGCCCGGCAGCAGAAGGGCTGCGGCGAGGCCGATGGCAGCGACGTGTCTGACCATGGTCGAAACTCCCGTTCGGATGCCGACGGGATGTAGCGCTCAGTCGTGAAGCATGGGTTGAGCGATATGGTGAAGCCGGATTCAGGATGAAGCGCCCGTGAATGCCGGCGTGGCGCGCTGTCGCTAGGCTGCCGGCCGCGAACGATGCTGCTGCGGCAGCAGGAAGGGCAGGCCGGGCGCCGGCGCCCGGCTCAGCGTCAGGTCGACCTTGAAGACCTGACGCAGCAGCGCGTCGTCCAGCGTCTGCGCCGGCGGGCCCTGCGCGATGATCCGGCCCTGGTCCATCACGACGAGATGGTCGGCATAGGTCACCGCCAGGTTGAGGTCATGCAGCACGATCAGGACCGCGACGCCGCGGGCGGCGATGCTGCGCGCCATGTCGAGCAGGGCGAGCTGATGGCAGAGGTCGAGGCTGGCGATCGGCTCGTCGAGGAAGAGCACCTGCCGTACGGCGATGCTACTGCCGGCCTCGAGCTGGCAGAGCACGCGGGCGAATTGCACGCGCTGCTGCTCGCCGCCCGAGAGAGTCTGGTAGCGCCGGCCTGCGAGATCGATGACTCCGGCGGCGGCAAGGCTGTCGGCGACGATCGCCTCGCGGCGCTGCCGGGTCAGCGCCCGGCCGATGCCGTCGACGCCGAGGCTCGCGACCTCGTAGACGCTGAAGGGAAAGGCGAGGCGGGCATGCTGGGCCATGACGGCGCGCAGGCAGGCGAGCCGCCAGGCCGGCACTGCCGCCAGCGCCTCGCCCGCGATGCGGATTTCGCCGCCCGCCGGCTTCGCCTCGCCGGTCAGGAGCTTGAGCAGGGTCGATTTGCCGGCGCCGTTGGGGCCGATCAGGATCGTGGTGGTGCCGCCGACGAGCGCGAGATCGGCGTCCGCGACGAGCCGGCGTCCGCCGGCTGCGAAGCTGACGCCATGGGCGGAGAGGATGGGCGTCGCTTCAGACATCGAGAGCGCTCGTGCGGCGCAGCAGCAGCCAGAGGAAGAAGGGCGCGCCGATCGTTGCGGTGACGATGCCGATCGGGAGCTCGGCGGGGACCACGATCAGGCGCGCGACGATGTCGGCCCCGACCAGCAGCATCGCGCCGCCCAGTGCCGAGAGTGGGAGCAGCAACCGATGGTCCGGCCCGACGGAGAGGCGGATCAGATGCGGCACGACGATGCCGACGAAGCCGACCATGCCGGCCGAAGCGACGCTCGCACCGACGGCAAGCGCGACCAGCAGGATCGCGAGCGCCTTGATGCGCTGGACGGGGATGCCGAGATGGTAGGCCTCGGCCTCGCCGAGCATCAGCCCGTTCAGTCCGCGCGCCAGCAGCGGCATCAGCATCAGCAGCGGCAGGATGATGGGAGCGACCACCGACAGCTTGGTCCAGCTGGCGCCGCCGAGGCTGCCCAGCGACCAGAAGGTCAGGTCGCGCAGCTGTCGGTCGTCCGAGATGAAGGAAAGGAGGCCGGTGAGGGCGCCCGCCATGGCGCCGAGCGCCACGCCGGCCAGCAGCATGGTGGCGACCGAAGTCCGCCCGCCACGCGTGGCGATCAGATAGAGCGCGAGCGTCGTGATGAGGCCGCCGCAGAAGGCGCCGACAGGAAGCGCTGCGAAGGGCAGCTTCATCATGGTGCCGGCGAGGAAGCGATCGCCCAGCACGATGGTCGCGGCCGCTGCGAGGCCGGCGCCACTGGAGACGCCGACGAGGCCGGGATCGGCCAACGGGTTGCGGAACAGCCCCTGCATCAGCGCGCCGGAGACGGCGAGGCCGGCACCGACCAGCAGGCCGAGCAGCACGCGCGGCAGACGGATGTTGAGCACCACGAGGACATCGCGGCCCTCCAGCGATGTGGCATCGCCCGTGAAATTCGCCAGCAGGATCTGGGCGACGCGGCCCGGCGGGATCGAGATGGCCCCCTGCCCGACGGCGACGATGGCGAGCAGCAGGCAGGCCAGGGAGAGTCCGACGACCGCGAGCAGGCCGGCGCGTCGGCGGCCGGCGATCAACGATGTCAGCGCATTGGAAGCCATTGCGGAGGCAGGTGCCGCGAGTGTCACGGGGCTGCGGCCGTCTTCAGCTGGGGCACGGCCGCTTCGGGATAGATCGCTGCCATGAGGTCGCGCGCGGCCATCGGCGTGCGCGGACCGAAGCCGAGAAGATAGAGGCCGTCCATATGGATCAGGCGCTTGCCGTTCGCCGCCGGCGTCTGCGAGAAGGCCGGCATGGCGAAGAGTTCGTCGGGCGTGGTGTTGTGCGCGCTGCTGTTACGCATCATCAGGATCATGTCCGGTGCGGCGGCCGCGATGGCCTCGTCCGTCATCGGCTTGTAGCCCTCGATCGCATCCGCGACGTTGACGCCGCCGGCGAGCGCGATGATCCCGTCGGCCGAGCTGTTGCGGCCGCCGACCAGTGCGCGGCCGTTCTGAAGCGAAAGCACGAAGAGCACGCGACGCTTCCTGGCGATCCCGGCCCGCAGGGTCGCGAGCTCCTCGAAGCGGGCCCTGGTCTGTGCCGCCAGGCGTTCGGCCGGAGCAGCGGCGCCGATCGCGGCGCCGATCGCCGCGATCTTGGAGGCGACCCCTTCGGCCGTGAGCCCGTCGGTGATGCGCGCGATCTTCACGCCGGATTCGGCCAGCAGGGACACGGCATCGGGCGGGCCGGCTCCGTCGATCAGCATGATCAGTGTCGGCTTGAGCGAGAGAACGCCTTCGGCCGAGAGCGCCCGGACATAGCCCACATTGGCCTTGTCCTTCAGGGCGGCTGCGGGAAACTGGCTGGTGGAGTCGACGCCGACGATCCGATCCTGCAGGCCGAGCGCGTAGATCACCTCGGTAATGACCCCGCCCGCGACGACGATGCGGTCAGGCGTCTGGGCACGGGCGACGGGAGCCGCGGCGAGACCGAGGAGGCCGAGGGCGGCCGCGGAGAGTTCGCGGCGGTTCGGCTGCAGGAGAACCCGAGATGTCGCCTTGTTGCGTCGAGGCGCTCGGCGACGGCGTCGGCCTCGGACTTCAGCTCGAGGTTGCG
>NZ_JBIWYK010000298.1:0-4012 GCF_044752385.1 Allobosea sp. CER48
AAATGCATGGGGTGCTGCAAGCGCCGCCGGCTTGACCCGGCAAAAACGCGGGTCCACACTCGGTTTTGAGCTATTCCAAGGAAAGGCTGCCCGCTGGGGCAAAGCTGCCGGAGTGGTTCGGCCTGACCCAGACCCAGGGAGGGGGTGGGAAGGCATCAGAGACGGGTCACAGGAGATGTGCTCATGACCACTGTTTCGCTGACGGTGAACGGCAAGGCCGTCACCGCCAATGTCGACCCGCGCACCCTTCTGGTGCAGTTCCTACGCGAAAATCTGAGACTGACCGGCACCCATGTCGGCTGCGACACCAGCCAGTGCGGCGCCTGCGTCGTTCATCTCGACGGCAAGGCGGTGAAGTCCTGCACCACGCTCGCCGTCTCGGTCGACGGCGCGAACGTGACCACCATCGAGGGATTGGCCGACGGAGCTACTCTGCACCCGATGCAGGAGGCCTTCCGCGAGCATCACGGCCTTCAATGCGGCTTCTGCACGCCGGGCATGATCATGGCCGCGGTCGACATGGTGAACCGCCGCGGCAACGAACTCGACGAGAAGACGATCCGCGAGGATCTCGAAGGCAATATCTGTCGCTGCACGGGCTATCACAACATCGTCAAGGCGATCGCCGCCGGTGCCGAAGCGATGGGCAAGGGCTCCGCGCCGCTGCGCCAGGCCGCCGAGTAAGGCTCCCGCCCGCGTTCGCCGCGGGCTCTTCATCCTTCATGCGTTCCGTGCAGTGAGGCGTCCACGAGAGGCGCCGTGCGAGGAGGGAACATCATGTCCGTTACAGGGATCGGCGCCGCAGTTCGCCGCAAGGAAGACCACCGTTTCATCACCGGCCAGGGCCGCTACACCGACGACGTCAACCGGCCGGGCCAGGCCCACGCCTGTTTCCTGCGCTCGCCCCATGCGCATGCCAGCATCAAGTCGATCGACACCAAGGCCGCGGCCGTCATGCCCGGCGTGCTCGGCATCTTCACCGGTGCCGATCTCGCCGCCGACAAGATCGGCGGGCTGATCTGCGGCTGGATGATCCACAACAAGGACGGCTCGCCGATGCGCGCCGGACCGCATCCGGCGCTGGCACAGGGCAAGGTCCGCTATGTCGGCGACCATGTCGCGGTGGTGGTGGCCGAGACGCTGGCACAGGCGAAGGATGCCGCCGAGGCTATCGCTGTCGACTATCAGGAGCTGCCTGCTGTGGTCGATACCGCCAGGGCCATCGGAGCCAAAACGGTGGTCCATGACGAGGCGCCGGACAACAGCGTCTTCAACTGGCATCTCGGCGACAAGGACGCGACAGACAAGGCGTTCAAGGCGGCCAAGCACGTCACCAAGCTCGACCTCGTCAACAACCGGCTCGTGCCCAACGCGATGGAGCCGCGTGCGGCCGTCGGCGATTACGATTCCGGCGACGGTGTCTTCACGCTCTATACGACCAGCCAGAATCCGCACGTGGCGCGGCTGGTGCTCTCCGCCTTCATCGGAATCGCGCCGGAAAACAAGCTCCGGGTGATCGCGCCGGATGTCGGCGGCGGCTTCGGCTCCAAGATCTTCATCTATGCCGAGGAGACGGTCTGCGTCTGGGCGGCGAAGAAGGTCGGGCGGCCGGTGAAGTGGACGGCGGACCGGACGGAGGCCTTCCTGTCCGATGCGCATGGCCGCGACCATGTCACCCATGCGGAACTCGCGACCGACGCCGAGGGCAGGATTCTCGGCCTCAAGGTTCATACCACGGCGAATCTCGGCGCCTATCTGTCGACCTTCTCGTCCTCGGTGCCGACCTATCTCTACGCCCCGCTGCTTTCCGGGCAGTACGACATCCCGGCGATCTATTGTGAGGTCGATGCGGTCTACACCAATACTGCGCCGGTCGACGCCTATCGCGGCGCCGGGCGGCCGGAGGCGACATTCGTGGTCGAGCGGCTGGTCGAGGTCGCCGCGCGCCAGCTCGGCAAGGACCCGGCCAAGTTCCGGCTGCAGAACTACATCAAGAAGTTCCCGCATCAGACGCCGGTCATCATGATGTACGACGCCGGCAACTACGGCGCCTCGATGAAGAAGGCGCTGGAGATGATCGACTACAAGGGGCTGGGCAAGCGCAAGCGCGACTCTGCGCGGGCCGGCAAGCTGCGCGGCATCGGCTTCTCATCCTATATCGAGGCCTGCGGCATCGCCCCCTCGGCGGCGGTGGGGTCGCTGGGCGCCGGCGTGGGCCTGTGGGAGTCGGCCGAAGTTCGGGTCAATCCCATCGGCACCGTGGAGGTGCTGACGGGCTCGCACAGCCATGGCCAGGGCCATGAGACCACCTTCGCCCAGCTGGTCAGCGACCGGCTCGGCATCCCCATCGACAATGTCTCCATCGTCCATGGCGACACGGACAAGGTGCAGATGGGCATGGGCACCTATGGCTCGCGCTCGGGTGCTGTCGGCATGTCCGCGATCTTCAAGGCGCTCGACAAGGTGATCGCCAAGGGCAAGAAGGTCGCGGCGTATGTTCTCGAGGCCGACGAGGCCGATATCGACTTCGCGGACGGGCATTTCGCGGTGAAGGGCACCGATCGCAAGCTCGATTTCGGTTCCTGCGCGCTGCAGGCCTATGTCGCACACAAGTTCAACGGGCAGGAGCTGGAGCCGGGGCTGAAGGAGGGGGCGTTCTACGACCCGACCAACTTCACCTTCCCGGCCGGCGTCCATATCTGCGAGGTCGAAATCGACCCCGATACGGGCGTGACGAAGATAGACCGCTGGGCGGCGGTCGACGACTTCGGCAACGTCATCAACCCGATGATCGTCGAAGGGCAGGTTCATGGCGGCATCGCCCAGGGCGTAGGCCAGGCGCTGCTGGAAGGCGCCCGCTACAACCCGGACGGCCAGCTCGTGACGGCGAGCTTCATGGATTACTGCATGCCGCGTGCCGACGACCTGCCGTCCTTCGATGTCGGGCTGACGGTGACGCCGTGCCCGTCGAATCCGCTCGGCATCAAGGGTTGCGGCGAGGCGGGAGCCATCGCCTCGCCGCCCGCCGTCATCAACGCCATCACCGATGCGCTCGGCCATGAGGACATCGCGATGCCGGCCACGCCGCAGGCGGTGTGGCGCGCTGCGCAGAAGTCGATCAGCCGCCTGGCGGCCGAGTGAGCTGAAAGGACAAGCAGATGTACGCTTTCACCTATCACAAGCCCACCAGCGCCCGGCAGGCGGCGACCCTGCTCGCCAAGAAGGAGGATGCCAAGCTCCTGGCCGGCGGTCATACCCTGCTGCCCACGATGAAGCAGCGGCTGGCCTCGCCCACGGCGCTGGTCGATCTCGGCGCCTGCGCCGACCTCAGGGGCATTGCCCGCAAGGGGCGCAACCTCGTGATCGGCGCGATGACGACCCATGCCGAGGTCGCGAACTCGGTCGAGGTGCAGGAGGCGATCCCGGCACTCGCCTTCCTGGCCGGCCATATCGGCGATCCGCATGTGCGCCATCGCGGCACGATCGGCGGCTCGGTCGCCAACAACGACCCGGCGGCGGATTATCCGGCCGCGCTCTTGGCGCTCGGCGCGACCGTCGTCACCAACAAGCGCAAGCTGACGGCCGAGGAGTTCTTCACCGGCCTTTACGAGACTGCGCTGGAGGAAGGCGAGATCATCACCAAGGTCTCGTTCCCGCTCGCCTCGAAGGCGGGCTATGCCAAGTTCCGCAACCCGGCCTCGCGCTACGCCATGGTCGGCGTCTTCGTCGCCAAGCGCGGCAGCGAGATCCGCGTCGCCGTGACCGGCGCGGGCGAGGGTGGCGTGTTTCGCTGGCCTGAGGCGGAATCCGCGCTCAAGGCGCGCTTCGCGCCGAAATCGCTCGACGGGCTCAAGCACACCGCTGACGGCATCAACGGCGACATCCACGCCGATCCTGAATATCGCGCGCATCTGATCGGCACCATGGCCAGGCAGGCCGTTGCGCAGGCGACGGCCAAGGCGGCCTGACGGCGGCGGGCCGACCAGGACCCCGGGCACTCGTTGTGTGTCCG
>NZ_JBIWYK010000299.1:0-3984 GCF_044752385.1 Allobosea sp. CER48
AAAGGGCTTGCACGTCGCCTTCCCGTTGCGGCCCAACCTGACGCTGATGGCGCTGGAGCGCTATGCCACCCCATGGCTCGATCAGGACGCCGAACGCGCCGCGCTGCGCGCGGCCGTCACCGAATTCGGCATTCGTGCCGGCTCGCTGGAGGCACGCGCCTCCTCCCTGTCCGGAGGTAACCAGCAGAAGCTGGCGCTCGCCAAGGTGCTGCACCCGCAGCCGAAGGTCCTGGTGCTGGACGAGCCGACACGCGGCGTCGATGTCGGCGCCAAGCGGGAGATCTACTTCCTGATCCAGAGGCTGGCAGCCAGGGGCCTGGCCGTGGTCGTCATCTCCTCGGAGCTGATCGAGCTGATCGGCCTGGCCCATCGCGTCGCGATCATGCGCGAAGGCCGGCTCGTGACCACGCTGGCCGGGGACGAGATGACGGAAGAGACGATGATCGCCTACGCAACGGGAGCGCGCCATGTCGCAGCCTGAAACGGTGCAGGGTGCGGCCGCCGGCGGCAGACGGGAGAGCGCAACGCCGCTGGCCGAGCGGATCGCCAGCGTCGGGCCGGTCATCGGCCTCCTGCTGCTCTGCGGCCTCGGGGCCCTGCTCAACGGCGACTTCGCCACGCTCGACAACGGCCTCAACGTGCTCACCCGCACGGCCTTCATCGGCATCATCGCCGTCGGGATGTGCTTCGTCATCATCCTCGGCGGGATCGACCTCTCGGTCGGCTCGATGGCGGCGCTGATCGCCGGCTGCGTCATCATGTTCATCAACTGGGCAGCCGGCGCGCTGGGTTCGCCCGTGCTGGCCGTGCTTTGCGGGGCCGGCCTCGCCGTGCTGCTCGGCGCCGCCTTCGGCCTGATCCATGGCGTGCTGATCGCGAAGGGCCGCATCGAGCCCTTCATCGTCACGCTCGGGACGCTCGGCATCTTCCGGGCCTACCTGACCTATTTCGCCGATGGCGGCGCGCTGACGCTGGAGAACAGCCTCGCCGACATCTATGCCCCGGTCTATTACGGCAGCGTCGCCGGCGTGCCGGTCCCGGTCATCGTCTTCCTGCTGGTTGCGATCGTCGGAGCGCTGATCCTGAACAAGACTGCCTACGGGCGCCATGTCCAGGCGATCGGCTCCAACGAGACGGTGGCACGCTATGCCGCGGTCGATGTCGAGCGGGTCAAGATACTCACCTACATGCTGCTCGGCGTCTGCGTCGGCATCGCCACGCTTCTCTACGTGCCGCGCCTCGGCTCGGCCTCGCCGACCACGGGCCTGCTCTGGGAACTGGAGGCGATCGCTTCCGTCATCGTGGGCGGCGCTGCGCTGAAGGGCGGGCAAGGGAGCATCACCGGCACGGTCGTGGGCGCGATCCTGCTCTCCGTGATCAGCAACATCCTCAACCTGACGAGCCTGATCAGCGTCTACCTCAACGCCGCCGTGCAGGGATTCGTCATCATCACCGTCGCGTTTTTGCAGAAAGGCCGCCGCTGAAGGCAGGCCAGATTGGGAGAGAAGCGATGTCCACGCAGACCAGACGCAGCCTCTTGCTCGCCGCGACCGCAGCGTGCCTCGGCTTCGCGGCGACGGTTGCCGCCGCCGAACCCGTCAATCTCGGCGTCTCGATTCCCGCCGCGACGCACAGCTTCATGGGCGGCATCAACTACTGGGCGAACCAGGCGAAGAAGGATCTGGAGGCCAAGCACAAGGACCTCAAGATCACGATCCGCACCGCTGCCAACGCCACCGAGCAGGCCAACCAGCTCCAGGACCTCAGCACGGTCAACAAGATCAACGCGCTCGTCGTCTTCCCCTTCGAGTCGGCGGCCCTGACCCGGCCGGTCGCGAATGTGAAGGCCAAGGGCGCCTATGTGACCGTCGTCGATCGCGGCCTCACCGACACCTCGGCACAGGATGCCTATGTCGCCGGCGACAACACCGCCTTCGGCAAGATTCCGGCCGAGTACATCGCCAAGACGCTGAACGGGAAGGGCACGGTCGTCGCGCTGCGCGGCATCCCCACCACGCTCGACACCGAGCGCATGGACGCCTTCAACGGCGTGCTCAAGGGCTATCCCGATATCAAGCTGCTCGACGCCAAGTTCGCCAACTGGAACCGCGACGACGCCTACAAGGTCACGCAGGACTTCCTGACGCGTTTCAAGGATATTGACGCCTTCTGGGCGGCTGACGACGACATGGCCTTTGGCGCGATCCGCGCGATCGACCAGGCCAATCGCAAGGACATCAAGATCATCTTCGGCGGCGCCGGGGCCAAGGACATGGTCAAGATGATCCTCGACAACAAGGACCCGCGCATCCAGGCCAATGTCAGCTACTCGCCGAAATTCATCTACGACGCGATCAAGCTCACCGCGGAGGCGCGCCTGAACGGCCAGAAGCTGCCGGCGACGACGATCATCCCCTCGGTGTTGATCGACAAGAGCAACGCCAAGGACTTCTACCACCCCGACTCGCCGTTCTGAGGCGCAGCCACCTTCCCGGCCGCCCCGTCCACGGGGCGGCCCCATGCTCTCGGCCCCCGACATGGCCGCCCTCTCCCGGCAGCCGTTGCCGACGCGCCGCGACGGCGGCTATCAACGGGCTCCGTGCGAGGAGCGCCGTCGATCATGAGCCATGCTGCCGAAATCCATGCCGACATCCGCGACGCGGTCGCGCGTCTTTGCGCGGATTTTCCGGGCGAGTACTGGCGCAAGCTCGACCGCGAGATGGCCTACCCGGCCGAATTCGTCGGCGCGCTGACGCGGAGCGGCTTCCTGTCCGCGCTGATCCCCGAGGACTATGGCGGCGCCGGCCTCTCGCTCTCGGCCGCCGCCGTCATCATGGAGGAGATCCAGCGCCAGGGCTGCAACGGCGCCGCCTGCCACGCGCAGATGTACGTGATGGGTACGGTCCTGCGCCACGGCAGCGAGGAGCAGAAGCAGCGCTACCTGCCGAAGATCGCCACCGGCGAGCTGCGGCTGCAGGCCTTCGGCGTCACCGAGCCGACCAGCGGCACCGACACCACCGCCCTGCGCACCACCGCACGCCGCGAGGGCGACCATTACGTCGTCAACGGCCAGAAGATCTGGACGAGCCGCGCCGCGCAGTCGGACCTGATGCTGCTGCTCGCCCGCACCACCCCGCGCGACCAGGTCGCCAGGCGCACCGACGGGCTTTCGGTCTTCATCCTCGACATGCGCGAGGCGCTGAAGGACGGCCTGACCATCCGGCCGATCCGCACGATGATGAACCACGCCACCACCGAGGTCTTCTTCGACAATGTGAAGGTCCCGGCAGCCAATCTGGTCGGCGAGGAGGGCAAGGGCTTCCGCTACATCCTCTCGGGCATGAATGCCGAGCGCATCCTGATCGCCGCGGAATGCGTCGGCGACGCCAGATGGTTCATCGAGAAGGCTTCGCACTACGCCAGGGAGCGCCACGTCTTCGGCCGCCCGATCGGCCAGAACCAGGGCATCCAGTTCCCGATCGCGAAAGCCTACGCCAACATGCGCGCCGCCGAACTGATGGTGCGCGAGGCGATCCGGCTCTACGAGGCCGGCGCCAATCCCGGCGCCGAGGCCAACATGGCCAAGATGCTGGCGGCCGACGCCTCCTTCGAGGCGGCCAATGCCTGCATCCAGACGCATGGCGGCTTCGGCTTCGCCGAGGAATACGATGTCGAGCGCAAGTTCCGCGAGACGCGGCTCTATCAGGTCGCGCCGATCTCGACGAACCTGATCCTGTCCTATCTCGCCGAGCATGTCCTCGGCATGCCCCGGTCCTACTGAAAGCGCGCCGATGCCGTCTGCCC
This sequence comes from Allobosea sp. CER48, assembly GCF_044752385.1. Lineage (NCBI taxonomy): Bacteria > Pseudomonadati > Pseudomonadota > Alphaproteobacteria > Hyphomicrobiales > Alloboseaceae > Allobosea > Allobosea sp. CER48. The sequence continues at coordinate 3,805 of NZ_JBIWYK010000299.1, forward strand.
GCCGCCCGCTCGAAGGCCTCCTCGTCGTCGCGGTCGAGCAGGCCGTCGCCGCTCCGTTCTGCACGTCGCGCCTTGCCGATGCCGGCGCGCGGGTCATCAAGATCGAGCGGCCGGAAGGCGATTTCGCCCGCGGCTATGACGACGTCGCCAAGGGGCAGTCGAGCTATTTCGTCTGGCTCA
>NZ_JBIWYK010000300.1:0-3981 GCF_044752385.1 Allobosea sp. CER48
CGCCGCTCTTCGAGAGCTGCGAGGTCATCGATGCCATCCGCTACAAGGCGGGGTTCCTGCCGGAGGTGGAGCTGGCCTATGAGCCGGAGATCAAAACGCTCTGGGTCACGATCCGCCCCGAGCTGAAGCCGGTCTTCACGCTGCAGCTGCTCGACAGCCTGGTGAAGATTCAGAGCGCCATCGCAGCGCTATGGGGTGCGCCGGACCAGTATCATCGTGCCCCGGTCCGCTTTCTCGCCTTCCGCGGCACCGGCCCGTTCTTCACGCTCGGCGGCGATCTCGATTTCTATCTGGACTGCCTGGCGCGGAACGACCGTGCGGCGCTCACCGAGTATGCGCGCCTTTCGGCAGAGGGCGCGATCTGGAACTCGACGGGCCTGAACGGGCTGGTCATCACCCTGGCGACCATCCACGCCAAGGCTATCGGCGGCGGCATCGACGCGCCGCGCTCCTGCAACGTCATGATCGCCGAGGAGCAGGCTTCGTTCGTCTACCCCGAGATCAAGTTCAACCATTTCCCGATCACCGCCGTCGCCATCCTGTCGCGGCGGATGGGCCAGCAGGCCGCCGAGCAGATGCTGCTTTCCGGCGAGGAGATGAGCGCGCGGGATTTCATGGCCGCCGGCGGGCTCGAAGCCGTCGTCCCGGCGGGGACCGGCGAGGCCTGGATCCGCAAGTACTGCACTGACGCCCTGCCGATCCATGCCGCCAAGACGGCGCTCTTCGCGGCGTTCAACCGTCGGGCCGGCGACCTGCGCGAAGAGCTCGGCCATCTCGGGCAGATCTGGACCGACTGCATGCTGCGGCTGAATCCGAGCGCGATCTCGAAGCTGCAACGCATCGCCCAGACCCAGGACCGAATGCTAGCTCGCGTTTACCAACGTCACCTTTCGCCGGTCTGAACAGGGGCGGACGCCACCGAAAGGCGACAAACTCACACGAAGCATTTACCTCTGCTCTCCTAGAACCCTTCGATAATGCGCGGGGTTTCGACCTCGCGCGCAAGACCGCTCATGCGGCAAGGGCAGGAGCAGATGGCGGGCGCGCTGAAGCGATTGACGGCGGCCGGCGGGCGCAGGCGGGACGACGATGTCGACCTGACCGGCTATACGCTGCTGGTCAGTTCGTTGTTCTCGTCACCCGCCTCGATCATTCCCGGCGGCATCGCAGGGATTCTGACGCCGTTCCTGTGCTGGCTTTCGACCGGCATGGATATCTTCATGGGCCTCACCATTCTGGTGACGCTCATCGTCGTCCTGCGCATCGTCACCGTTGTCGCCTATCGCCGGCGCAACCATGCCGCCGACAGCTATGCGCAGACCCGGCGCTGGGATCGCGACTATTTTCTTGGGGCGACCGTCTTCAGCGCGGTGCTGGGCTACAGCTGCTATGTCGCGCTGGTACATACCGACGACGCGGCCGCGCACATCACGTCCGTCGCATCCACCATCGCCCTCGCCTCTGGTTATGTCGCTCGCAATGCGGGCCGGCCGAAATTCGTCGCCGTGCAGCTCATGACGTTCTGCATTCCGATGGCGATCGGCCTGATCGGCGCTCACAACCCCTATTACCGCTACATTGGCTATTTCGCCTTCCTCTACCTCGCCGCGAATATCGCGATCACCAATTCCCTGCATCGGAACCTGCTGGCGCTGAGCGATGCCACGAAGAACTCGAAGGCCCTCGCCTCGGCCCTGCACTCGCAGAACCTGACGCTCGATGCCGCCCTCAACACGATGATCGACGGGCTGGCGATGTTCGACCGCAATCTCAAGCTCGCGGTCAGCAACGCTCCCCACTGCACGCTCTACGGCCTGCCCGAGACTCTCGCGCTGCCCGGTACGCCGCTCGCCGCGATCGCGCGATTCCTGGTCGAGCGACAGGTCATCAGCTCGGAGCAGTTGCGCGAGATCCGCTCGGCTCTGACGACAGCCCAGAGCACCCAGCAGGCCGCGAGCCACGAGGTCGTGACGCGGAGCGGCCTCGTGCTGGTCGTCACCTTTGCCCCGGCAGCCGAGGGCGGCATCCTCATGCTGACGGAAGATGCCACCGAGCGAAAGGCGACCGAGGCCCGCATCGAGCAGATGGCGCGCTTCGACGAGCTCACCGGCCTCGCCAACCGGTTCGAGTACAACACGCTGATCGCCGAGGCCTTCACGCGGCTGCGGCATACGGGCGAGAGCTTCGCGCTGCTCTATCTCGACCTCGACGGGTTCAAGCAGGTCAACGACAGCCTGGGCCATGACGTCGGCGACCATGTGCTGATGGAGACCGCGAGCCGGCTCCGCAAAGCTGTCCGCAGCAATGACAGGTTGGCCCGCTTCGGCGGTGACGAATTCCTGCTGATACTGCATTCGGCCGACCAGACCGTGGTCACCGCCATTGCCCAGCGTATGATCAGTACCATGACCCGCGCCTTCGATGTCGACGGCAAGACCGTCTACGTCACGGCGAGCGTCGGCATCGCCATGGCGCCTCGAGACGGCACCACGCCGACAGACCTGCTGCGCCATGCCGACACGGCCCTGTACAAGGCCAAATCAGCCGGCCGGAACACGCTCGTGTTCTTCAATCCGGCCATGGCCGAGGAGATGCTGGAGCGGCATGAGATCGAGGTCGACCTGCGCAAGGCGTGCGCCGACGGCACGCTCGAACTCTATTATCAGCCGATCATCGACCTGAAGACGCAGGAAGTGGTGTCCCGCGAGGCGCTGATGCGCTGGCGCCATCCGACCCGCGGAATGGTTCCTCCCAACGTCTTCATACCCATTGCCGAGCAGTCCGGCCTGATCGCGTCCATGGGCGACTGGGCGATCCGCCAGGCCTGCAAGGACGCGGCGAGCTGGGAGCCCGGCATCGGCGTCTCCGTGAACGTCTCGCCGCTGCAGTTCCGCGAGCCGCGCCGGATCGTCGAGACGGTGACCGACGCGCTCCTCTCGTCCCAGCTCGAATCGCGGCGGCTGATGCTCGAGGTCACGGAATCTCTCCTGATCGAGGACGACAAGCTGGCGCTCTCCGTTCTCGATGAACTAAGGGCGCTCGGGGTGACTTTCGCGCTCGACGATTTCGGTACGGGCTATTCGTCGCTCGCCTATCTCTCGACCTACCCTTTCGCGCAGGTGAAGATCGACCAGAGCTTCGCCCGGGAGGTCCACACCACCGAAGCCTCCAAGGCCGTGATCGAAGCCGTCTGCCAGCTGGCGCGCCGGCTCGACATGAATGTCGTGGTCGAAGGCATCGAGACGGAGCAGCAGCGCATCGCCGTCCAGCTCCTCGGCGCGCACCGCGCCCAGGGGTACCTGTTCGGCCGGCCGGCGGCGATCGTGGCGAACAAGGGCGGTGGCGACGGCCGCAGCGTCGCCTGAAGCATCGATTGCCTGCGCCTGCCCGGCTGCACGATCGGCCTTGATTCCGCCCGCCCGACAACGCATCAGCGTGTGAGCACAGAGAGCGAAGCGGAAAATCCGGTGAGCGACGGCACGGCCAAGGCGGTGAAACCCGCCGCGTTGACACCCGACATCTGCGTTATCGGCGCAGGCGGCAATGGCATTGCACTGGCGACGGCCGCGGCCGCTTTCGGAGTGTCCGTCGTGCTCGTCGACCGGCGCGCGCCCGGCGGCGGCTCCGGGCCCCTAGCCGTCAAGGCTCTGGTCGAGGCTGCGGCGGCAGCCCAGGCGATACGCGAGGCCGGCCGGCTGGGCCTGAACGCCGGGAACTTGCAGACCGATCCGGGGCAGCTCCACGACCACATTCAACGTTCGATGGCGGCCGAGACCGCCAACCACTCCGAGCAGCGCCTGACGGCTCTGGGAATCCGGGTCCTGCGCGGCGAGGCGCGTTTCACCAGCCGCAGCACGGCCGTCGTCGAAGGCGTGCCGATCAAGGCACGCCGCTTCGTCATCGCCACCGGCGCCCGGACAATATTGCCGGACCTGCCGGGCTTCGATGCCGTGCCCGTCATCGGCCTCGGCGACCTGGCCG
>NZ_JBIWYK010000301.1:0-3977 GCF_044752385.1 Allobosea sp. CER48
GCCTAGACGGCGAAGGATGTCCCGCAGCCGCAGGAACTCGTCGCATTCGGGTTCGTAATGCGGAAGGATTGACCGATCAGGTCGTCGACGAAGTCGATCGTGCAGCCTTCGAGCAGATCGAGCGAGGTCTCGTCGATCAGCACGGTCGCACCATCGCGCTCGATGACAAGATCGTCCGGCGCCTTCTCCTGATCGACGTCGAAAATGTACTGGAAGCCCGAGCAGCCGCCGCCCGCGACGCTGACGCGGAGCATCGAGCCCGGCGGCTCGTGAGCCATCACCGAGATAATTCGCTTGGCGGCATTTGCGGTGACCGCGATGCCGCGCGGGTTGACCGCAAGATCGGTCGACATGGGCAGATGCTCCTTGCACCCTGGTTACCCGGAAAGGTAATGGCCCCGCAACGCCTCTACAAGCACGGGGCCGTGACGGGGCAGCCATGCCGCATCCACAGAACCCGCCTTTCGGCTTTTCCATCCCGCCGGGCGCCGAGCCCGGCGAGCGCTGGCGCGCGCCCTATGCCTGCCGCTCGAGCCTGAGCCGCGGGCGCCTCGTGGCCGAGCCGGCCTCCGCCACGCGCGGCGAGTTCCAGCGCGACCGCGACCGCATCATCCACTCGACCGCATTCCGGCGCCTGAAGCACAAGACGCAGGTCTTCGTCTCGCATGAGGGCGACCACTACCGGACGCGCCTGACGCATACGATCGAGGTGGCGCAGATCGCCCGCGCGCTGGCACGGGCTCTGGGCCTCGACGAGGACCTCGCCGAGGCTCTGGCGCTGGCGCATGATCTCGGCCACACGCCGTTCGGTCATACCGGAGAGGACGCACTGGAAGAGTGCATGGCCGGCTTCGGCGGTTTCGACCACAACGCCCAGACGCTCAGGATCGTGACGCGGCTGGAGCGGCGCTATGCCGATTTCGACGGCCTCAACCTGAGCTGGGAAACGCTCGAGGGGCTGGTCAAGCATAACGGCCCGCTGCTCGATGCCTCCGGGAGGCCGACCGCGCGCTACGCGAAGAGCGGTATCCCCGTCGCGATCGTCGAATATCAGCGGCGCCAGGATCTCTGGCTCGACAGTTACGCCTCCGCCGAAGCGCAGGCCGCGGCGCTGGCCGACGATATCGCATACAACGCCCACGACATCGACGACGGCCTGCGGGCCGGGCTGTTCGGCCATGCCGAGCTCAAGAGCGTGCCCTTCCTGGCGGAACTGCTCGACGAGATCGGGCAGCGGCATCCGGGGCTGGAGCGGCCGCGCCTGACCAACGAGCTGGTCCGGCGGGTGATCACCCGTTTCGTCGAGGACGTGATCGGCGAGTCGCAAGCGCGGCTGACGGCGCTTGCACCGGCCGATGCCGACGCGATCCGGCGCGCCGATGCGCCTGTGGTCGCCTTCTCGGCGCGCATCGATGCCGCCGATCGCGACATCAAGGGCTTTCTCTATCCCAACATGTACCGCCATCCGCGCATCGCACCGATCCGGGAGCAGGCAGCGCAGGTGGTGCGTGACCTGTTCGCCCGCTTCAGCCGCGATCCGGCTGCGATGCCGGCGGAATGGGCGGCGGACTGCGACAGCCTCGACGAACACCGTCGCACACGGCGGATCGCGGACTATATTGCCGGCATGACCGACTGGTACGCGCTCGACGAGCATCGTCGCCTGTTTGACGCCACTCCTTCGCTGCGATAGGGCCGGGCGGTTTTAACCCGCACCCGTGGCCGCAATGAACCTGTTCGAGATCTATTCCGCCCGTCTTCACGCAGCGCTTTCGGCCCTGGCCGAGCGAGGCGCGCTTCCCGCCGGGCTCAATCTCGCGCGCGTCGTGGTCGAGCCGACCAAGGATCCGGCCCATGGCGACCTCGCGACGAACGCCGCGATGGTGCTTGCCAAGGACGCCGGCAGCAATCCGCGTGCGCTGGCGGCGCTGCTGGTCGAGGAGCTTTCCAAGGATCCGGAGATCGCGAAGGCGGAGATCGCCGGCCCCGGCTTCATCAACCTGACGCTGCAGCCCGCGGTCTTCACGGCGGTGCTCAAGGCGGCGATCGAGGCCGGCCTGCAATACGGGCGCGGCACGCCGAAGCCTGCGCCGCGCATCAATGTCGAATATGTCTCGGCCAACCCGACCGGGCCGATGCATGTCGGACACGGCCGCGGAGCGGTCTTCGGCGATGCGCTGGCGAGACTGCTCGATTTCGCCGGGCACGATGTGACCCGCGAGTACTACATCAACGATGCGGGCGCGCAGGTCGACGTGCTCGCACGGTCCGCCTTCCTGCGCTATCGCGAGGCGCTGGGCGAGGATATCGGCGGGATTCCGGAAGGGCTCTATCCGGGCGACTACCTGAAGTCGGTCGGCGAGACCCTGGCGAAGGCGCATGGCGCGGCGCTCAGGGACAAGCCCGAGGCCGAATGGCTGCCGCTCGTCCGCAAGGCCGCGATCGACGGCATGATGGCGATGATCCGCGACGACCTCGCCGCGCTCGGCGTCGTGCACGAGGTCTTCTTCTCCGAGCGCTCGCTGCAGGCCATCGACGGCAACAAGGATGCGGTGCGCGAGACGATCGAGGATCTGCGCGCGCGCGATCTCGTCTATGAGGGCCGGCTGCCGCCGCCGAAGGGGCAGAAGGACGAGGACTGGGAGGACCGCGAGCAGACGCTGTTCCGGGCGACGCAGTTCGGCGACGATGTCGACCGGCCGCTGCTGAAGTCGGACGGGAGCTACACCTATTTCGCCAACGACATCGCCTATCATCGCTCCAAGTTCGTGCGCGGCTTCCCCGAGATGATCGACGTCTGGGGCGCCGATCATGGCGGCTACGTCAAGCGCATGCAGGCAGCGGTGAAGGCTGTGACGGGCGGGCAGGGTTCGCTCGACGTCAAGCTGTGCCAGCTCGTGCGTCTGCTGCGCAACGGCGAGCAGGTCAGGATGTCGAAGCGCTCCGGCGATTTCGTCACGCTGCGCGAGGTCATCGACGAGGTCGGGCGCGACGCCGTGCGCTTCATGATGATCTTCCGCAAGAACGACGCGACGCTGGATTTCGATCTCGCCAAGGTGGTCGAGCAGTCGAAGGACAACCCGGTCTTCTATGTCCAGTATGCCCATGCCCGCTGCGCCTCGATCTTCCGGCAGGCGCGGGAGGCCTTCCCGGATCTGGATCTCTCGCAGGAGGCGCTGGCGCTGGTGGATCTCTCGATCCTGACCGACGAGGCCGAGGTCGGCATCGTCAAGATGATCGCGGCCTATCCGCGAATCATCGAAGGTGCGGCCGCGGCTCACGAGCCGCATCGCGTGGCATTCTTCGTCCACGAGCTGGCCAGCGCCTTCCACTCGCTCTGGAACAAGGGCAAAGACTCGCCGCAATTACGGTTCGTTAATCAAACTGATCGAAAGTCGACCTTGGCGAGATTGGCGTTCGTGCACGCGGTGCGCAGCGTCCTTGCTTCCGGTCTGGCTGTCGCCGGAGTTGCGGCGCCGGAAGAGATGCGCTGACGGACGCTTTCCGGCGGCGCGCACAAGGTCAGGTTGACCGCACGGGATATCGCCGTTTCCATGATGGAAAAGGCGGCTTGTGCTGGAATGGATCGTACCATGAGTGAGCCCGCTAGGAATCGTTTCGCGCTCGATCTCGAAGATCTCGAGCGCCAGCTGCGTGGCGCCGGCCAGGCCCCGCGCCAGGGCCAGTCGCCCGACCCGCTGGCGGAACTGACCCGTATCGTCGGGCAGGACGACCCGCTGAAGGACGTCTTTGCCGAGCGTCGGCCGGCGCAGCAGCGCCCGGTGATGCGTCAGGAGCCGAGTTTCGAGGTGGTGCCGCCGGCCCCGGCGCCGGCCACGCCCGAGCCGCCGGCGCCGCCGGCAGAGCTGCGCGGGGCACTCGACGAGTTCGAGGCGCTGCTGCGCCGCTCCGAGCCGCGTGCCCCGGCGCCGATGCAGGCCCCGCAGGCTCCGGCCCCGCAGGCCTATGCCGCGCCT
>NZ_JBIWYK010000302.1:0-3971 GCF_044752385.1 Allobosea sp. CER48
CCGGCGGGTTTCGAGAGCCCGCCGGATTCTTTGCGTCGTGGCCCTCAGACGCGCCGCGGCAGTGCCTCCAGGAAGCGGGCCGGCTCGCCCCGCGAAGGGGCCGTCAGATCGCCCTCCCACATCACCTTGAGGCCGCGCACGAAGGTGCCGACCGGCCAGCCGGTGACGGTGACGCCATCATAGGGCGTCCAGCCGCATTTCGAGGCGATCCAGTCGTTGGAGATCGTCTGCCTGCGCTTGAGATCGACGATGGTGAAGTCGGCATCATAGCCGACAGCGATGCGGCCCTTGCCCTCCAGCCCGAAGATGCGCTGCGGGCCGGCGCTGGTCAGGTCGACGAACCGCTCCAGCGAAAGCCGGCCGGCATTCACATGGTCGAGCATCACGGGCACCAGCGTCTGCACGCCCGGCATGCCCGAATGGCTGGCGGGATAGGCATGGTGCTTCTCCTCATGCGTATGCGGGGCGTGGTCCGAGCCGAGCACGTCGACGATGCCCTGCTCCACCCCCCACCAGATGCGCCGGCGGTGGCTGTCGTCGCGGATCGGCGGGTTCATCTGGGCGTAGGTGCCGAGGCGCTCGTAGCAATCGGGCGCCACGAGCGTGAGATGGTTCGGAAGCACCTCGACGGTCGCGACATCCTTGTGGTCCCTTAGGAATACCATCTCGTCCCCGGTCGAGATGTGCAGGATGTGAACGCGCGCGCCGGTCTCGCGCGCGATCCGCACCAGCCGCTTCGTGCAGGTCAGTGCCACCTCGGGCGACCGCCAGACCGGATGGCTCGACGGGTCGCCCTCGACGCGCAGGCCCATGCGCTCGCGCAGCATCATCTCGTCTTCGGAATGGAAGGCGGCGCGCCGGCGCGTGCGCTTCAGGATCTCGGACACGCCCTTGTCGTCCTCGACGAGCAGGTCGCCGGTCGACGATCCCATGAAGACCTTGATGCCCGCGGCGCCCGGCAACCGCTCCAGCTCCGCGACATCGGCGGCATTCTCATGCGTGCCGCCGACCCAGAAGGCGAAGTCGCAATGCATGCGGTGGCGCCCGCGCCGGACCTTGTCGGCCAGCGCCTCTGGCGTCGTCGTCTGGGGAATCGTGTTCGGCATCTCGAAGACGCAGGTGACGCCGCCGAGCGCGGCGGCGCGGGAACCCGTCTCCAGATCCTCCTTGTGGTCGAGCCCGGGCTCGCGGAAATGCACCTGGCTGTCGATCACGCCCGGCAGGATATGCAGGCCGGTGCAATCGACGGTCTCGCCCGCCGAAGCCTGCGAGAGATCGCCCAGCGCCACGATCCTGCCGCCGATGATGCCGATGTCGCGCGCGACGCGGCCATCCTGATTGACCACCGTGCCGCCCTTGAGGATGACGTCGTAAGTCTGGGGCATGGCGGGTCTCCGGAGGTTGAGCAAAGACGGGATGCGGCCTACCTATCGGCCAACGCGCCCCGCCGGAAGTCCAAACCGGTTTTCGGGTGGCGCCATCGCTTCATTTCGGCTGTCGAGGCTCGACCCGAAACCAGAACTGGAATGGCCTATGACCGCCACCCGATTGATCGACCGCGGCGTCATCCGCGTCAGCGGCGAGGACGCCCGTGACTTCCTGCAGAATCTCGTCACCAACGATCTCGATCCGGTCGCACCAGGCCATGCCGCCGGCTACGGCGCGCTGCTGACACCGCAGGGCAAGATCATCTGCGACTTCTTCGTCGTCGCGCTGTCGCCGGAGGATGGCGGCGGCTTCCTGCTCGATGCCCCGCTGCTGCAGACCGCCGATCTGATGAAACGCCTGAAGCTCTACAAGCTGCGCGCCAAGGTCGCGCTGGAGGATCTCACCGAGAGCAGCGCGGTGCTCGCCTCGGTGGATGGCACGCCGCTGCCCGCAGGCGCCGGCATCATCTACGACGATCCGCGCCTGCCCGCGCTCGGCCAGCGCGCCATCGCCGACGCGGAGGGCATCGAGGCACTCGTCTCGGCCGCGCCGGAGGCCTATCACGACCGCCGCATCGCGCTCGGCGTGCCGGCCGGCGGCCGTGACTTCCCCTATGGCGACACCTTCCCGCATGAGGCCCTGCTCGACCAGCTCGGCGGCGTCTCCTTCAAGAAGGGCTGCTACATCGGCCAGGAGGTCGTCTCCCGCATGCAGCACCGCGGCACCGCTCGCACCCGCGTCGTGCCGATCGTCTTCGACGACGGTATCGCGACGGAGACCGGTGCAGAGGCCGTAGCGGGCGGCAAGCCGCTCGGAACGATCGGCTCGGGCGCCAATGGGCGGGCGCTGGCGCTGCTTCGGCTGGACCGGCTTGCCGACGCGCTTGCGTCGGGCACCGCGCCGCGCGGAGGCGGGCTTGCCTTCCACCTTGCGGACAAGCCCGATTTCATCCGCTTCCCGTTCCCAGGCGAGCCGGACTTCGGCACCGCGGCAGGAGTCTCCCCATGAGCGAGGCAGCAGTCCTGAGCGAGGAACGCGCCGCGATCGAGGGGCCGGACGGCAAGTTCCGCTGCCGCTGGCCGGGCACCGACCCGCTCTACCTCGCCTATCACGACACCGAATGGGGCGTGCCGGAATATGATTCCCGGGCTCTCTGGGAGAAGCTCATCCTCGATGGCTTCCAGGCCGGGCTGTCCTGGATCACCATCCTGCGCAAGCGCGACGCCTTCCGCAGCGGCTTCGCCGGCTTCGAGCCGGAAACCGTCGCACGCTTCGACGAGACAGACGTGCAGCGCCTGCTGGCCGACCCCGGCATCATCCGCCATCGCGGCAAGATCGAAGGCACGATCAGGAGCGCGCAGGCCTATCTCAGGCTCAGCGAACGCGAACCCTTCGCCGATTTCCTCTGGAAGCATCTCGATGGCCGCGTCCTGCAGAACAGCTTCCGCACGCAGGGCGAGGTGCCCACGCAGACCAAGGTATCCGAGGCGATCTCGAAGGAACTGAAGAAGGCTGGCTTCACCTTCTGCGGGCCGACCATCGTCTACGCGTTCATGGAGGCATGCGGGCTGGTCAACGACCACCTGACCGGCTGCTTCCGCTGGAGCGAATGCGCCGCGCTGGCCCGCGACACGCGCCCCGCCGCCTGATGGTCCGCAAGCCCGAACCGCCCCGCGCGTGGCAGCGCATGCTCTCGGGCCGGCGGCTCGACCTGCTAGATCCTTCTCCCCTCGACATCGAGATCGAGGACATTGCGCATGGGCTCGCCCGCGTCGCACGCTGGAACGGGCAGACGCGGGGCGCCCATTCCTTCTCGGTGGCGCAGCACTGCCTGCTGGTCGAGGCGATCGCGGCCCATCTGAACCCGGCCTGGAGCGCTGCCTGGCGGCTGGTGGCGCTGCTGCACGACGCGCCGGAATACGTGATCGGCGACATGATCTCGCCGTTCAAGGTGGTGATGGGTGACGCCTACAAGAGCGTGGAGTTGCGCCTGCTCGCTGCGATCCACCTGCGCTTCGGCCTGCCGGCGGCGACGCCCGCGGTGCCGAAGCGAAAGACGAAGGAAGCCGACACCATCGCCGCCTTCTTCGAGGCGACGCGGCTCGCCGGCTTTGCGCGGGAGGAGGCCCTCAAATTCTTCGGCCGGCCGCAGGCGCTGCCGGACGAAGTGATGAGCTGGCTCGAGCCGCTCGATACCGAGACGGCGCAGGCGCGCTTCCTGGAGCGCTTCGCCGAGCTTGCCAGCATGCTCAGTGGGTCAGGCGGACCGCGCTGATCTCATTGGCGATCTGCTTGAAGATCGGGCCGAGCTGCGCCGCGGAGGACACGTCGTAGTACATCTCGGGCTTGCTGGCGCACTCCTTCAGCAGGCTCGCATTCCCGTTGATCACGCGGATCGTATAGAGATTGATGCCGACACCCTTGATCCCCTGGCAGGACTGCCTGGTGCGGTCGTCGATCGACGTGCTCGAGGTCGTGAAGCGGTTCTCGGTGTTTTCGCCGTCGGTCAGCAGGATCATGTATTTCTTCAGCATCGGCTCGGT
>NZ_JBIWYK010000303.1:0-3965 GCF_044752385.1 Allobosea sp. CER48
CGACAGGCATGTCCATCTCCGCAGCCGAGACCGAACAGGCTCGTCTGGACGCGCTCGCGCGCTACGACATCCTCGACACGCCGGGCGAGGAATCGTTCGACCGCATCACCCGCCTGGTCTGCGGCATCCTCAAGGTGCCGATGGCGACGGTGACGTTCCTCGACGCGCACCGCCAATGGTTCAAGTCGCGCCAGGGCGTCGCCGACTGCGAGGGCGATCGCGGCCCGGCCTTCTGCAACCTGACGATCCGCCAGAGCGACCCGCTGATCGTGACGGACACGCATCTGGACGGCCGCTTCGCCGGCAATCCGCTCGTGCTCGGCCCTCCCTTCCTGCGTTTCTATGCCGGCGTGCCGCTGCGCAGCGCCGAGGGCCAGAACATCGGCACGCTCTGCGCGATGGGCCCGCAGCCGCGCGCAATCAGCGCCGGGGAGATCGCCATCCTCTCCGACCTCGCCGGCATCGTGTTGGAGGCGCTGGAGCTGCGCCTGCTCGCCACCACCGACGGGTTGACCGGGGCGCTCGCGCGCCGCGCCTTCCGCGAGGAGGGCGCGCGCATCCTGGCGCTGGCCCAGCGTCACGGCCATGAGGCGAGCTGCATCGCGCTCGACCTCGACCACTTCAAGGCGATCAACGACACGCATGGTCATGCCGCCGGCGACGCCGTGCTGGCCGGCAGCGTCGCGAGCTGCCGCGCCCTGCTGCGCCAGACCGACCTGATCGGCCGCCTCGGCGGCGAGGAATTCGCCGTGCTGCTGCCCCATACCGGCCGGCAGGCCGCGCTCGGCGTCGCCGAGAAGCTGCGCGGCGGCATCGCCGCCCAGGGCTTCGCCGGCGCCGGCAACCCCTTCTCGGTCACGGCGAGCCTCGGCGTCGCCACCTTCAGCCCCGCCGCCGCCGATCTCGACACGCTGCTGGGCCTCGCCGACGCGGCGCTGTATCGCGCCAAGGCGGAGGGGCGCGACCGCTGCGTCGCCGCGCCCGTCGCCGACGGTGCTGCCGCCGCCGGGCTCGGCCGGCGCGTGCTCAAGGCCGGGCGGATCGTCTTCAACGGCGGCCGCTCGGTGATCGACTGCACCGTCAAGCGCCTGTCGGAGCAGGGGGCGAGCCTCGCGCTGCTCAGCACCGCCGGCGTGCCCGAGCGCTTCAAGCTCGCCATCGCCGCCGACGGCTTCTCCAGGACCTGCGCCATCGCCCGCAAGGCCGATGGCGAGATCGAGGTGCATTTCGCATGAGCTGAGGGCAGGGGCCCACCGCCACGCCGCGCGGTTGACGCTCCTCCCCGCCCGGCGGCATGACACGGGCCTCGACCGAAGGAGGCCCGCCCCATGAAAGCCGTCGTCTACGAAGCCTTCGGGCAGGCCCCCGAGCTGCGCATCCTGCCGGACCCGACGCCGGAGCCGCACAGCGTCATCATCAAGGTCGAGGCGACCGGCCTGTGCCGCAGCGACTGGCATGGCTGGGTCGGCCACGACCCCGATATCCGCCTGCCGCATGTGCCGGGCCATGAGCTTGCCGGCGTCATCGCCGCGGTCGGCCGCAGCGTCGTGCGCTTCCGCGAGGGCGACCGCGTCACCGTGCCCTTCGTCGCCGGCTGCGGCTCCTGCCCGCAATGCCATTCCGGCAACCAGCAGGTCTGCGACGACCAGTTCCAGCCCGGCTTCACCCATTGGGGCTCGTTTGCCGAGTATGTCCGCATCGACCGGGCCGATTTCAACATCGTGCGCCTGCCCGACGAGATCGACTTCGCCACGGCAGCCAGCCTCGGCTGCCGCTTCGTGACCTCGTTCCGCGCCGTGGTCGACCAGGGCAAGGTCACGGCCGGGCAATGGGTCGCGGTTCACGGCTGCGGCGGCGTCGGCCTCTCCGCGATCATGATCGCCAATGCGCTCGGCGCGAATGTCGTCGCGGTCGACATCTCCGACGACAAGCTGCGCCTCGCCCGCGAGGTCGGCGCCGCGGTGACGATCAACGCGAAGTCGCAGCCCGACGTCGTCGCCGCCGTGCGCGACGCGACAGGCGGCGGCGCCCATGTCTCGCTCGATGCGCTCGGCCACCCCCAGACCTGCTTCAACTCGGTGGCGAACCTGCGCAAGCGCGGCAAGCATGTCCAGGTCGGACTGCTGCTGGCGGAGCAGGCGGCGCCGCCGATCCCGATGGCGCAGGTCATCGCCCACGAGCTCGAAATCCTCGGCAGCCACGGCATGCAGGCGCATCGCTATGGCGCGATGCTCGACATGATCAGCGCCGGCAAGCTCACCCCGCAGCAGCTCGTCGGCCGCCGCATCGACCTTGCCGAATCGATCCCCGCCCTGATGGCGATGGACCGCTTCGAGGGCACCGGCGTGACGATCATCGACCGGTTCCGAGGGTAGGGGACCGCGACGCCTTTTGCGCGAGGGAGCCTCGACACCTCTTGCACAAGAGAACCGCGACGCCTCTTTCCTTCTCCCGGATGGGAGAAGGTGGCCCGGAGGGCCGGATGAGGGCCTGCCGCTGCAATTGAAGGCGAGGCGGCGCCGTTGCGCTTATGCGGTCAGCGGCGGTCCCTCACCCCTGCCCCTCTCACTGATCTCGGGCTTGCCCGAGATCAGCACTTGGAGTGTCGAAGTCGGCAGCAGCCGACTTCGATGCGGGAGAGGGGTTCCCCGCGCATGCTTTGCGAGGGCGGTGAGATCACGCCCCCTCCCGCGCGATCTCCCCGGCCACACGCGCCTCAGCCTGCGCGATGGCCTCGTCGGGGTCGAGCCCCTTGGCGCGGTTCTCCATGGCATAGGCGAACGACCTGCGGGTATCGTCCGGCATCGCCCGCATCACGGCGTGGAAGCAGGTGCCGCGCGCATCCTGGCAGGCGCGCATCCGCTTGCAGGTCCTGTTCGGGCAGACGCGAAAGATTTCGAGCTGGTCGGTCAGCCGGCGAAACAGGGCGGCCCGCGCCCTCTGGCAGCTCTCGAAATCGGTGATTGGCGGGATAGCGGCAGGGGTGTTCTGGCGTTTCGGCATGGTGGCGCTCCGCTCGGGCTGGGCATGCAGGATCATCCGCCCGCGCGATGCGCAGCGGGGTCGCAAGGGTGCTAGGCAGGGCTGGCGGAGCGCCGCGAGGCGCGAAGTGAATCCGCAACCGTTGAGCCAGGCTGCGGCGCGGCGGGATTGAGCCACCCGTCGCACGCCCCGTGGCGCTCCGCCTCCGGCGATTTTGGGCTCCGGGCCGCGCTTATCGGGCCTAAGCGGTTCAGGATGGGCGGGTTTCGACGCCAGTTCCCCTCAGCGGGTTGTCGCGTCGTCACCGTACCCATCGTCAACGGCCGGCCGTTCCCAGCGAGCTCCTCGCACAGGGACCGTAGTGTCCCCAGGGCGGTTCCCGAAGCCTCCCGGGAGCGGGGCGTAACCCCCGCCCGCAGGCGCCGACCCTCACCCAACCTCCAGCATACCTCCGGACGGCCGCCCCGTTTGGGTGATGGGCGAGGGCAGGATAGGGCGGGTGAGGAGGGGCGGGGATAAGTTTGATGGGAGCCGCGACGCTCTCTTCCTTCTCCCGGATGGGAGAAGGTGGCGCGGAGCGCCGGATGAGGGCCTGCCGTTGCCGGAGAGGGAGAGACGGCGCCGTTACGCCTACGCGATCAGCGGCGGTCCCTCACCCCTGCCCCTCTCCCATCCGGGAGAGGGGTTCCCCGCGCTTTACTCGGGGAGGGAGGCATCACTCCCTGAAAGTAGTCATCCCGGTCGGAGCCGTCGAAATGGCCGCTCGGCATGCAGCACTTCTTGAAATCTGCGCCCGGAGCCGCAAACGCAGGGATCGTTGCGGCCGAGCTTTTCCTGCAGTTCGACATCGCCATGGACGATGCGGACGCCGCGCTTCACGCGGGTTTCGGACGGGTAGGACTTCCGACGCTTGCTCGTGACCTCAAAAGGACGGCTGGTCGGTGAAGTCGTGCTGGTTCTTGGTCATGGCACTCTCCATCGGT
>NZ_JBIWYK010000304.1:0-3952 GCF_044752385.1 Allobosea sp. CER48
CCCTCGATCATCGCCCCCTGAGCCGTTCAGGATTTGGCAAGGGATGCCCGATAGCGTCGCCGGCATGAGCGACGCCGTCTCCCTCGCCCGCAGCATCGTCACGATGCAGGCTGCCTCGACGCAGCAGGCGCTGTCGATCGAGATGATCAGCCAGAACGCGCAGGCCGAGCAAAGCCTCGTCGCGATGCTCCAGCAGAGCGTCGAGCAGACCCAGGCAACGCTCCCCGACGGCCAGGGTACTCTGGTCGACCGCACCGCCTGAGCCCTTTCTCCTCCGCCGGATCATTCGCCGTCGAGCCTGTTGCCAAGCAGCGGCGCTGCACCTAACCTCGCACCTGTTCCGAGGGGTGCCCGCAAGGGCTGAGATGGCTTCCGAAGCCGAACCCGTCGAACCTGATCCGGGTCATACCGGCGGAGGGACTGGAACGCGGCAACAGGGCTGCAGCCTTGCCCGCAGACAGCGACTGGACCGCTTTCGAGCCCGGATCTCCTGACCTGTACCAAGGAGGAGATCCTCATGAATGCCCATACCAAGCCCCAGAAGAACAGCGTCAAGACCGCGCCGCAAAGCGTCACGACCGGCCCGATCGTCGGATCGCGCAAGATCTATGTCGCCGCGCCGGAGCATCCCGAGATGCTCGTGCCCTTCCGCGAGGTCGTGCTGAGCACCGCTGCCGAGCCGGCGGTGCGCATCTACGACCCTTCCGGCCCCTATACCGAGACCGGGGCGAAGATCGATCTCAATGCCGGCCTCGTGCAGCCGCGCCGCGCCTGGCTCGATGCGCGCGGCTTCGAGCAGGTCGCGGGCCGCGTCGTGACCGCTGCCGATAACGGCAACATCTCGGCCGATCAGCTCGTGCCCGCCTGTCCGGCGGAACGCCCGATCCTGCAGGCGAAGCCCGGCCAGCTGACGACGCAGTACGAGTTCGCCAAGGCCGGCATCGTCACGCCCGAGATGATCTATGTCGCCCATCGCGAGAATCTCGGCCGCGCCGCCATGCTGGAAGGCGCCCGCGAGCGCCACGCCGACGGCGAGAGCTTCGGCGCCAATGTGCCGGAATTCGTCACCCCGGAATTCGTCCGCGACGAGATCGCCCGAGGCAGGGCCATCATCCCGGCCAATATCAACCACCCCGAGCTGGAGCCGATGGCGATCGGCCGCAACTTCCTGGTCAAGATCAACGCCAATATCGGCAACTCCGCGGTGACCTCCGGCGCGGCAGAGGAAGTCGAGAAGCTGGTCTGGGCGATCCGCTGGGGCGCCGACACGGTGATGGACCTGTCAACCGGCCGCAACATCCACAACATCCGCTCCTGGATACTCAGAAATTCGCCGGTCCCGATCGGCACCGTGCCGATCTATCAGGCGTTGGAGAAGGTCGGCGGCGACCCGATCAAGCTCGACTGGGAGGTCTTCAAGGACACGCTGATCGAGCAGGCCGAGCAGGGCGTCGATTACTTCACAATCCATGCAGGCGTGCGCCTGCCCTACGTCCCGCTGACGGCGAATCGCGTCACTGGCATTGTCTCGCGCGGCGGCTCGATCATGGCGCGCTGGTGCCTGGCACATCACAGGGAGAGCTTCCTCTACGAGCGCTTCGGCGAGATCTGCGAGATCATGCGGCGCTACGACGTCTCCTTCTCGCTGGGCGACGGCCTGCGCCCGGGCTCCATCGCGGATGCCAACGACCGCGCCCAGTTCGCCGAGCTGGAGACCTTGGGCGAGCTTACCAACATCGCCTGGGGAAAAGGCTGCCAGGTCATGATCGAGGGCCCCGGCCATGTGCCGATGCACAAGATCAAGGAGAACATGGACAAGCAGCTGCGCGAATGCGGCGAGGCTCCGTTCTACACGCTGGGACCGCTGACCACCGATATCGCGCCGGGCTATGACCACATCACCTCCGGCATCGGCGCGGCGATGATCGGCTGGTATGGCTGCGCCATGCTCTGTTACGTCACGCCGAAGGAGCATCTGGGTCTCCCGAACCGCGACGACGTGAAGACCGGCGTCATCACCTATCGCATCGCCGCCCATGCCGCCGACCTCGCCAAGGGCCATCCCGCCGCGAAGATCCGGGACGACGCGCTCTCGCGCGCCCGTTTCGACTTCCGCTGGGAGGATCAGTTCAACCTGGCGCTCGACCCCGACACGGCGCGGGAATTCCACGACGAGACGCTGCCGAAGGACGCCCACAAGGTCGCGCATTTCTGCTCGATGTGCGGCCCGAAATTCTGCTCGATGAAGATCACGCAGGACCTGCGCGCCGAGGTTCTGGCGATGAGCGACAACGAGCGGGCCAATCTCGAGGCCATGGCCGAGCAGCAGAAACAGGGCATGGCCGCCAAGTCGCAGGAATTCCTCGACAAGGGCGGCAGCCTGTATCTACCTGCGGCCGAATGAGCAGCATGAACGCCAGCCTCGACGCGACCAAGGTCGCGTCGATCCTAGCGCGGGTGGCCGAGCGCCGCCCGCGCATCCATTGCCTGACCAATACGGTGGCGCAGAACGTCACCGCCAACATGCTGCTCGCCTTCGGGGCCGTGCCCTCGATGGCTGGCCACCCCGAGGAGGTCGCGGCGGTCGCGGCCGGCGCCGGCGCGATCCTGATCAATCTCGGCACGATCAGCCCGGACGGCGAGCGGGCCATCCCGAAGCTCGTGGCGGTGGCCCGCGAGCGCGCCATTCCGCTGGTGCTCGATCCGGTCTTCGTCGAACTGTCGCCGCTGCGGCTGCGGCTGGCGGAGGTTGTGCTGCGAGTGCCGGGCGTCGTCGTGCGCGGCAATGCCGTCGAGATGGCCGCGCTCGATGCCGTCATGCAGCGGGCGGATGGCGTCCTGCGCGTGACGACCGGCAAGATCGATCGCATCGAAGGCGGCGGGCGCGCTTTCCAGGTCGATCACGGACATGAGCTGATGACCAGGGTCACGGGACTCGGCTGCGCGTCGAGCGCGCTCGTCGCGGCCTGCCGGGCAGTCGAGCCGGATGCCGCCGTGGCGGCGGCCGCGGCGCTGACGGCCTATGGCATTGCCGGCGAGATGGCCGGCGACCGCGCGGCAGGCCCGGGCAGCTTCGCGATGCACCTCATCGACATGCTCGCGGCGCTCGACGAGAAGAAGCTGCGCCAGCGCATGTCCGGGCTTACTGCGTCGGCGTGAGCGGCAGCGGCGCTGGCTTCGGCGCCGGGCGCGGCTTCGGCTTGGCGGCAGGCTTGGGCTCGGAGCCGAGACCGAGCCGGACGCGCAGGGAGGCGGCGCGGGCCTCGGTGATCCGGGCGGCGCAGAAGCCCATCTGCCCTTCGCGCTGGAAGTCCCGGCAGATCGTTTCCCGCTCCGACGAGAAGCCCGCCTGCTCGCGGGCGATCGAGCGCTGCTCGACGGCGTCCGACTTGGCGGTCAGGGTTCGATAGCCTTCGCGCACGGCGCGTTCGGCCGATCCGCGCGCGCGCTCGATCTCCTTGGCCTGGGCGGCGATCGTGCGGGCATCGGGTCCCCACAGGCCGCGCGGATCGATGCGGCACTGGGCGGCCTCGACGACGCAAGGTTCCGTCGGTTCGACGACGAGGAACGAGCTGTCCAGCACATCGAAGACGATCGGGCAGATCGGCGCCTCCAGCCGGTAGCGCGCAACCCCGGCAGGGCGGCCGAGCGACGTGACCGGCACCGGCGCATCGCCGAAGGAGACGGTGCAGGGTTCGACGAGGTTCGGCGGCTGGAAGCCGTCGAGATTCAGTTTCATGCCGAATCCGCTGGCCGTCTTCGTGAAGGTCGCCTCGCCATGGTGGCCGTTGCGGTGCACCGCCTTGCCGAGGATGCCATCCTCGGTCGGGATCCTGATGGCGGGCATGCTCGGCGGGCGGGGCGCGGCCGCTGCGCCGGGCA
Source organism: Allobosea sp. CER48 (assembly GCF_044752385.1). Lineage (NCBI taxonomy): Bacteria > Pseudomonadati > Pseudomonadota > Alphaproteobacteria > Hyphomicrobiales > Alloboseaceae > Allobosea > Allobosea sp. CER48. Next base: position 3,883 of record NZ_JBIWYK010000304.1, read on the forward strand.
GTCCGGGCGCGCTCTGCTGCGTGCCGGGAGCGTTGAACGGCTGCGCGCCCGGCAGCTGGAGGGGCTGCGC
>NZ_JBIWYK010000305.1:0-3945 GCF_044752385.1 Allobosea sp. CER48
CGCAAAAGCAAAAACGCCGCGCTCCGAAGAGCGCGGCGTCGAACTTTGCAGCGATCGCGGCGGGCTCAGTTGAGCTTGGCCTTGACCTCGGTCAGCCCGGCAGCGAAGGCCGCTTCGCCAGCCTTGCCTGCCATCTGGCCGCGCAGGATGGTCTCGGCTGCCTTGGTGGCAGCCTCGGCCGCAGCAGCGCGAACCTCGGCTTCGGCCTGGCTCTCGGCCTGCGCGATCTTCTCCTCGGCCGCCTTGGTGCGGCGCGCGACGAAGTCGGCAAGCTTGGCCTCGGCCTCCGCCGCGAGGCGCTTGGCCTCGTCATTGGCCGAGGAGACGATCTCGGCAGCTTCGGCCTCGGCGGCCTTGCGCTTGGCATCGTATTCGGCGAGCAGCTTCTCGGCCTCCTGACGCAGGCGACGGGCTTCCGCCAGCTCCTGCGCGACCTTCTCGCCGCGAGCGTCGAGAGCCTTCACGATCGCGCCCGGCACGCCGAACTTGACGAGAATGGCAAGGAAGATGACGAGCGCGACGCCGACCCAGAAAGTATCCATCTGATCTCTCCTCAGCCGCGCGTCAGGGCCTGGTCGACAGCTGCCGACGCCTCGCTGGCGCTGGGAGCCTGACCGGTGAGCTTGGTGACGATCGCGACGGCGATATCGCCCCCGAGATCGCGCACATTGCTCATGGCGTTGGTCTTGGTCTTGGCGATGGTCGCCTCGGCCTGCGCCATCTTGGCGGCAAGCTCGGCCTCAGTCGCGTGGCGCTGGGCGTCGCTGGCCTTGGCGCCGGCGTCGCGCGCCGTCTGGGCAATGCCCTGGGCGTTCTTGCGGGCCTCGGCGAGGGCCTTCTCATAGGCCTGCGCCATCTCTTCGGCCTTGGCCTGCATGCCGGAGGCCTGGTCGAGATCGCGACCGATCGTCTCCGCTCGCTCTTCCAGGATGGAGCCGAGGCGCGGCAGCGCGACCTTGGACATCAGCCAGTAGAGGGCCGCGAAGGTGATGGCGAGCCAGAACAGGTTGCTGGCGAAGTGGGTCGGGTCGAAAGGCGGGAAAGACGCCTTCTCGCCGCTCAGGCCGTGCTTCTGCTCGGCAGCCTGGGCCGCTCCTGCCACCAGAGTGGCGAACGAGCCGACAGCCAGAAGCCATCCTTGTCGCACGAACCCTGAAGATCGAACCGGCATAGCGTGCCTTTCAGCGCTGAAGATAGGAAACCGTCGCGCGCCGGCCGGAGCGGCCCGAACGCGCGACGAGAAAGCAGTCGACGAAAGCGTCAGACCACGAAGAGCAGGACGAGCGCGACGACGAACGCGAAGATGCCCAGACCTTCGGCGAGCGCCGCGCCGATGAAGGCGCGCGGGAACTGGCCGTCGGCAGCCGACGGGTTGCGCAGGGCGCCCGAGAGGAAGTTGCCGAAGATGGTGCCGACGCCGATGGCGGCGAGGCCCATGCCGAGCGAGGCGAGGCCAGCGCCGATGAACTTGGCTGCAACAGGATCCATGGTCTTTCTCCAGTGTGGAACTTTTGACGGGGTGGGATGAACTCTCGCGAGCGCTGCCCTGGCCTCAGTGGCCGGGGTGCAGCGCGTCGTTGAGATAGACGCAGGTCAGGATCGCGAAGACATAGGCCTGCAGGAAAGCGACGAGGAATTCGAGCGCGGTGAGCGCGACCGCCAGGAGCAGCGGCAGCGGCGCGATGGCGTAGCTCAGCAGCGCGCCCGAGCCGAGCAGGGCGACGACGAAGCCGCCGAAAACCTTCAGGGCGATATGGCCGGCGAGCATGTTGCCGAACAGGCGCAGCGAAAGCGAGACCGGGCGCGACAGGAAGGAAACGGCCTCGATCAGCACCATGAAGGGCAGGAGCCAGCCGGGCACGCCCGACGGCACGAACAGGCCGAAGAAATGGCTGCCATGCTTCACGATGCCGTAGATCAGCACGACCGAGATGACGAGCACGGCGAAGGCGGCGGTGACGATGATCTGGCTGGTGACGGTGAAGGAGCCGGGGATCATGCCGAGCATGTTGCTCGCCAGCACGAACATGAACAGCGAGAACACGAAGGGGAAGAACTTCATGCCTTCCTTGCCCATCACGCCCGTCAGCGTGGAGGCGACGAATTCGTAGATCATCTCGGCGAGCGACTGCAGGCGGCCGGGAACGACCGCGCGCTGGCTCGAGCCATAGATCATCAGCGCCGAGACGACGGCGAGCACGATCACCATCCACAGCGAGGTGTTGGTGAAGGACAGATTGATGCCGAGCGGCTTCAGCTCAACGAGATTCGTGATGTGGAATTGGTGGATCGGATCGATTCCGCCGCCGGCCGCCATTGTCTCGTTCCCTATCGCGCGGCCCTGGCGGGCCGCCCCTCGATCAATTCGCTTTCGGACCGCCTCCCGACCCGGAGGTCGGACGCGAACCGAGCCGATAGACGGCCCTGAAGCCCGCGATCGTTCCGATCACCAGGAAGGCGATCAGGAGGAACGGGGACGTTCCCAGCCATCGGTCGCCGAGATACCCGATCAGGGCACCGGCGATGACGCCACCTGCGAGATCCGTCGCGGCGCGAAACCCCGAGGACATCGCGCCCGCAAGCGCCTTGTCCTCTCCAGCCGGACCCGCGCCCGGCTTATCGTTCTCCTCGGCCCGCTTGATCGCGGACTTCAGGGAACCCAGTCTTGCGCGCAACTCCGAATCTGAGGCGTTTGGGTCGGGCTCGGACATGGCCTTGGATCTCCGTCTTGACCGCGTTTACGCCGCGATCCGGCGAAAAACCACTATAACCACGACCAAACCCGCGCATCGAGCCGTCGTCAGCACGGCCTCCTTTATTGACAGCCCCCCGCGCTGTCAAGGCACGTGGATAACACCTAAAGCATTGGAATATTTACAAATTCCGGCTGGGTGCGACATTCTTGCCGCAATGCGCGGCCGATTGTGGCATTTTTTCAGCCGGGCCGAGGCTGCCTTCAGCCGGCTTCGCGGATGCTCTCGGCGGTCGACAGGTCGACGGAAACCATCTGGCTGACGCCACGTTCGGCCATCGTCACACCGAACAGCCTCTCCATCCGCGCCATGGTGATCGGGTTGTGGGTGATCAGGATGAAGCGCGTCTGCGTGTTGCGCGCCATGTCGACGAGCAGGTCGCAGTAGCGCTCGACATTGGCGTCGTCGAGCGGCGCATCGACCTCGTCGAGCACGCAGATCGGCGAGGGGTTGGTCAGGAACACCGCGAAGATCAGGGCGGTCGCGGTCAGCGCCTGCTCTCCGCCGGAGAGCAGCGTCATCACCTGCGGCTTCTTGCCGGGTGGCCGCGCGAAGATCTCCAGGCCCGCATCGAGCGGATCCTCCGAATCCACCAGCCGCAGCTCGGCCTCGCCGCCGCCGAACAGGACGCCGAAGAGCCGCTGGAAATGCCCGTTGACGATATCGAAGGCGGCGATCAGCCGCTCGCGCCCTTCGCGATTGAGCGCGCCGATCGCCTGCCGCAGCCGGCGGATCGCTTCGGTGAGGTCGTCGCGTTCGCCGGAAAGGCCTTCGCGCTTGGCCCTTACGTCGGTCAGCTCGTCTTCGGCCCGCAGGTTGACGGCACCGAGACGTTCGCGCTCGCCCTTGAGATTGGCGAGCCTGCGTTCGACGGTCTCCGGCTCCGGCAGGGCATCGCCGGGCTTGAGGCCGGCAATCGCCTGCAGCCCGTCCAGGCCGGTGTCCAGGCCGTCCTCGATCTGGCGGATGATGTCGGCAACGCGCTGGCGCGCCGCCTCGAGCCTCGCTTCAGCCGAAGCGCGGCGCTCGCGCGCACCGGAGAGGGCTTCCAGCGCGATGCGTGCCTGCCTGTCGGCTTCCGCCAATGCGGTTTCACCCGACGCGAGCCTGTCGGCTGCCTCGCGGCGCGCGCCTTCCGCCTGTTCGATCTCCGCGACGAGCCGGCGCCGCTCGGTGAGGAAGGTGTCGGGTG
>NZ_JBIWYK010000306.1:0-3926 GCF_044752385.1 Allobosea sp. CER48
TCGATGCCGAGCCGCGTTGTGTTGCCGGTCATGAAGGAGACGAAGAAGCCGCCAAGGCTGAGGAAGCCGAGCGCATCGACGAAGCCGGCGAGGCCCGAGAGGCAGAAGGCGAGCCCCATGGCAGGGCGATCGTAGCGCATCATCCGCGCGGCTCTCCGGCAATCCCGGCCGGCCTCCAGCGAGGCGCGACTCCCGGCCGAATCACGCCGGCGCATCATAGTCCGCCGCGGCCTTGGCCGATGAATGCATGGTGGCGCGAGACATATGCTTGCGCTCGGCATCCGCTTTCGGTTACATCCTGTCCCGTCGATTTGAGGAACGCCCGTGGTTTCGACCGCCCGCCATGACCTGACGAAGGACTGCGCCGCCGCGCAGACCGTCGGCATGTGCGCTCGCGCTCCCCTCGCACGCGCCCCGTTCTCGCTTCTTGGCCTTCTTCTCCTTAGCTGCCCCTGAGGGCCGGCCGGGCATGCTGCCTGGGCGCTCAGGGGAGTGAGGAGAACCGCCGACAGAAAACCACGCGCCCGCCCTTTCCAATCTGGCGGCGCACCGAAACCGGAAGCAGACCATGACCAATCCGACGCAGAACAGCTCCTCCAAAGAGCGCGTGCTGATCTTCGACACCACCTTGCGCGACGGCGAGCAGTGCCCCGGCGCCACCATGACCTTCGAGGAGAAGCTGGAGGTCGCCGAGGCGCTCGACGCGATGGGCGTCGACATCATCGAGGCCGGCTTCCCGATCGCTTCGGAAGGTGATTTCGAGGCTGTTTCGGAGATCGCGCGCCGGCTGAAGCGCGCCACGGTCGCCGGCCTCGCCCGCGCCATCAGCGCGGATATCGCCCGCGCCGGCGAGGCTGTGCGCCATGCGGTGAAGCCGCGCATCCACACCTTCGTATCGACCTCGCCGATCCATCTGGAACACCAGATGCGCAAGAGCCAGGACGAGGTGCTGCAGATCATCACGACCACGGTGACCCAGGCTCGCAACCTGGTCGAGGACATCGAGTGGTCGGCGATGGACGCGACTCGCACGCCGATCGACTATCTCTGCCGCGCGGTCGAGACCGCGATCAAGGCGGGCGCGACGACCATCAATCTGCCGGATACCGTCGGCTACGCCACGCCGGACGAGTACCGCGCCATGTTCAAGGCGGTGCGCGAGCGCGTGCCGAACGCCGACAAGGCGATCTTCTCGGCGCATTGCCACAATGACCTGGGTCTGGCGGTCGCCAACTCCCTGGCGGCGATCGAGGGCGGCGTGCGCCAGATCGAGTGCACGATCAACGGCATCGGCGAGCGCGCAGGCAATGCCGCGCTGGAAGAGATCGTGATGGCGCTGCGGGTGCGCGGCGACGCGATGCCCTACGACACCGGCATCGATGCGACGCAACTGATGCGCATCTCGAAGGCGGTCTCGAGTGCCTGCTCCTTCCCCGTGCAGTACAACAAGGCGATCGTCGGCCGGAACGCCTTCGCGCATGAGAGCGGCATCCATCAGGACGGCATGCTGAAGAACAACACCACCTACGAGATCATGACTCCGGCCTCGGTCGGCGTGACCAAGACTTCGCTGGTGATGGGCAAGCATTCCGGCCGCGCCGCCTTCCGCTCGAAGCTGAAGGAGATGGGCTACGACATGGGCGACAACCAGCTCGAAGACGCCTTTACCCGCTTCAAGGCCCTGGCTGACCGCAAGAAGCATGTCTACGACGAGGATATCGAGGCGCTGGTCGACGAGAACATCGCCACCGCCCATGATCGCATCAAGCTGGAATCGCTGACGGTGATCGCCGGCACGCGTGGCCCGCAACGCGCCACGATGAAGCTGGACGTGGACGGCCGCTTCGTCACCGAGGAGGTCGAGGGCAACGGTCCGATCGACGCCATCTTCAACGCGATCAAGACGATCGTGCCGCATGAGGTGGCGCTGGAGCTCTACGATGTGCACGCGGTGACCGAGGGCACGGATGCGCAGGCCGAGGTGACGGTCCGGCTGGCGCGCGACGGCTCCTCAGTCAGCGGCCGCGGCGCCGATCCCGATACGTTGGTGGCTTCGGCCAAGGCCTATCTCGCCGCACTCAACAAGCTGATCGCCCGCGGCGGACGCCTGCACGCGCAGGCCGCGGAGTAAGAGGAGGCTTTTCCGTCATGGTCGGGCTTGTCCCGACCATCCACGTCTTCCGCTATCGCGGCCGGTGTTCAAGACGTGGATGCTCGCCACGAGGGCGAGCATGACGGCCGAGTGCTGAATTGGCGCTTCTCACGGATTCCGGTGGATGACGCCGGCGCGGTCTGGCGCCGGCCTGCCTCTTGCCTTCATCTGCACTTCCGGTGCGGTCGCTCCTCCGGCGACCCTGGGGAGCGATGGCGATGGGCTATTTTCCAAACTGGACCCTGAAGACTTCCGGCGCGGTGATGCCGGACGAGCGGCTGCCGACGGGGCAGACGGTCATAGCCGGCCTGCAGCATGTCGTCGCGATGTTCGGCTCGACGGTGCTGGCGCCGGTGCTGATGGGCTTCGACCCGAATGTCGCGATTTTCTTCTCGAGCATCGCGACCCTGCTGTTCTTCGTCATCACCCGCGGGCAACTGCCGAGCTATCTCGGCTCGTCCTTCGCCTTCATCGGCGTCGTCATCGCGGCGACCGGCTATGCCGGCTCCGGCCCCAACCCGAATATCGGCGTGGCGCTCGGCGGCATCATCGCCTGCGGCGCGGTCTACGCCCTGATCGGGCTGATCGTGCAGGCGGTCGGCACCAACTGGATCGAGCGGCTGTTGCCGCCGGTGGTGACCGGCGCGGTCGTCGCCGCGATCGGCCTCAACCTGACCTCGGTCGCGATCAACATGATCTCGGCCAGCGCCTATACCAAGTGGATCGCGCTGTTCACGGTCATTGCCGTCGCGCTGGTCGCGGTCTATGGCCGCGGGCTGCCGCAACGCCTGCCGATCCTGATCGGCGGGCTTGCCGCCTACATCCTCTACGCGCTGACGGCGTCGAGCTTCGGCGCGCCGACGATCGACTTCGGCAAGATCGGTGCAGCGGCCTGGTTCGGCCTGCCGCATTTCGTCGCGCCGGTCTTCGACATGAAGGCGATGACGCTGATCGTGCCGGTCGCGATCATCCTGGTCGCGGAGAATCTCGGGCACATCAAGGGCATCTCGGTGATGACCGGCCGAAACTTCGACCATCTCATCGGCCGGGGTTTCTTCGCCGATGGCCTGGGCACCATGATCGCCGGTTCCGGCGGCGGCACGGGCGTCACCACCTATGCCGAGAACATGGGCGTGATGGCGGTGACGCGGGTCTATTCGACGCTGGTGTTCGTGGCTGCCGGCATCATCGCTCTCCTGCTCGGCTTCTCGCCGAAGTTCGGCGCGGTCATCGGGACGATCCCCGTTGCGGTGCTCGGCGGCCTCGCTGTGGTTGTCTTCGGCCTGATCGCGGCCACGGCCGGCCGGATCTGGGTGGAGAACAAGGTCGACTTCTCGGAGCCGAAGAACCTGATCACGGTCGCGACCGCGCTGATCCTCGGCGCGGGCGATCTCAAGCTTCCGATCTTCGGCTACGAGCTCGGTGGAATCGGCACCGCGACCTTCGGTGCGATCGTGCTCTACCACCTGCTGAACCGCCGCGCGGCGTGACAATCCACAGGCCCGCAAGACTTTTTCGGTGGGCCTGTAAAAATCTGTCACAGATGGGTGGACAGGGGCCGGGGGCTTTGCTACACGCCCCCTGCCTGACGCGGCTGACGCCGCTGACCGGCGGCGCTTCGTGGCGTATGGGTGATTAGCTCAGTTGGTAGAGCAGCTGACTCTTAATCAGCGGGTCGTAGGTTCGAGCCCTACATCACCCACCACGATCTTTCCTAGACATCGCTGAACAGGCATCTCGCTGAAGCGGGGCGACATCTTCGTCGGCCTTGCGG
>NZ_JBIWYK010000307.1:0-3919 GCF_044752385.1 Allobosea sp. CER48
CCCGTGGCTTCAGACAGGCAGGCGCACCGTGGCGCGCAGGCCTCCCAGCGGCGAGTCGCTCAGGATGATGTCGCCGCCATGGGCGCGGGCGATATCGCGGGCGATGGCGAGACCGAGGCCGGTGCCGCCGCCATCGACATTGCGGGCTTCGTCGAGGCGGAAGAAGGGGCGGAAGACCTCCTCGCGCTGGTCCGGAGGGATGCCGGGGCCGTCGTCATCGACCATCACGATGAGGTAGCGCGCATCGTGTGTGGCGCGGATGGCGATGCGGTCGCCGTAGCGTGCTGCATTGGAAACGAGGTTGGTCAGCAGGCGGCGGAAGGCGTCCGGTCGGATCACCACCAGCGGGTCGCCCACCACTTCGAGCCCGGTCTGGTGGCCCTGGCGTTCGGCGTCCGACTTGAGGTCTTCCAGCAGGGCGCGGATATCGGTCTCGACCGCGGTCTCGCCGGCGTCGCCGCGCGCGAAGGCGAGATAATCCTCCAGCATGCGGCTCATCTCGTCGACGTCCTTCTCGAGCGCCTCGATCTCGGAGGTGCGCTCCATCAGGGCGAGCGAGAGCCGGAAGCGGGTCAAGATGGTGCGCAGGTCATGGCTGACGCCGTTCAGCATCGTCGTGCGCTCGCCGATCGAGCGCTCGACGCGCCGCTTCATCTCGATGAAGGCATTGCCGGCGCGGCGGACCTCGCGAGCGCCGCGCGGCCGGAAATCGGCGTCGCGCCCCTTGCCGAAGGCTTCCGCTGCATCGGCCAGTTTCAGGATGGGGCGGATCTGGTTGCGCAGGAAGAGCACCGCGATGGTCAGAAGGATCAGCGAGGTGCCGATCATCCAGAGCAGGAAGATATGGCTGTTCGAGGCATAGGCCGAGTTGCGCCGGGTCAGGATTCGCATCACGTCCTTGCCGAGCTTGATGCGGATCTCGATCAGGCTCGAGCGGCCGACGGTATCGAGCCAGAACGGGCGGGCGACCTGCTGGCTGAGCTCGGTCGAAAGCGCGCTGTCGAGCAGGGAGAAGAAGGGGCGCGGTCCTGGTGCCGGCAGGTCGGAATCGGGAATGATGTCGAGGTCCATGCCGAGCCGCTCGGCCGCGATGCGCGACAGCGTCGTGGTGTCGGCATCCTGCGGATAGCTCTCATAGACGTCGATCAGCATGGCGATATCGGCCGAGACGGCCGAGGACAGCCGCTGCGTCACCGTTTGCCAGTGCCGCTCCATGAAGACATAGGCGATGACCGACTGGAGCAGCACCACCGGCGCGATGACGATGACGAGGGCGCGCGGATAGAGCCCCTTCGGCATGTAGCGCGCGACGACCTGCAGGGGCCGGCCGATACTCCTGAGCGCCGGGCGCAGGAACTTGCCGATCTGGCTGCAGGCCATTTCGAACCAGGCGAGGACAGGGCGCAGCAAGGCCACGGCCGAGCGCAGCGCCGATTGCCCCTTCCTGCCGTGTTGAAGCGGGGTCACGTCCTGTCCGTCACGAGCCTGTAGCCGACGCCACGCACGGTCTGGAGATAGAGCGGATCGGTCTGGTCGCGCTCGATCTTGCGGCGCAGCCGGTTCATCTGCACGTCGACCGTGCGGTCGTTCGCGGCCGAACCCTGTGCGGCGAGTTCCTCGCGCGACACGACCTCGCCGGCGCGCTCGGCGAGCGCGGTCAGGATTTCGCGCTCGCGCTCGGTCAGTCGGATGGTCTCGTCGCCCTTGCGCAACTCGCCCCGGGTCAATCCGTAGATGAAGGGTCCGAAGCGGACGAAGTCGGGACGCGTTCCAGACTGGGCGGCCTCGACCACGACGGTACGCTTCAGGACGTTGCCGAGGCGCAGGAGCAGCTCGCGCGGCTCGAACGGTTTGGCGAGATAATCGTCCACGCCGATCTCGAGCCCGTTGATGCGGTCCTTGCCGTCCGCGCGGGCCGTGAGCATCAGGATCGGCACGGCGGAGCCACCGCGGAAGCGGCGGGCGAAGTCGAAGCCGTTCTCGCCGGGCATCATCACGTCGAGCACGATCGCATCGAAGACGAGGTTGCCGAGACGCGTATCGGCCTCGGCAGCATTGGCCGCCGTCGTGACCCGGTAGCCATTGTCGCCAAGGAAGCGGGCAAGCAGGTCGCGCAGGCGGCGGTCGTCATCGACGACGAGGATATGAGGAGCCTCGTCGGGCAGCGGCTTGCGGGCCGGTTTTGCTACGGTCTCGCTGACGATCATGCTTGCGCGTTCCTCCTCGTGCTCGCCTGACAGGAGCGGCCAGTGGACCCGGGTCCCATAGCACAATGCGCGCAGCAGGTCGCCGTCAGGGCTTTGCGAGCAGACGCTCGACCTTCGGCCGTTCCGCATTGTCGATCAGGGCGGACAGGTATTGCGCGGCGATTGCAGCAGCTTCGGGGCCGACGCCGTCGAGCGCCCGGTTGATGCGCTTGGCCTGGAGGCGCACGAGCCGCAGGGCAAGGTCCTGGCCGGCCGCAGTCGTGTGAAGATGGCGCTGGCGCTTGTCCTGACGGCCGGTGCGCTGCTCGATATAGCCTTTCTCGACCAGTTCCTTGAGCACGCGGTTGAGGCTCTGCTTGGTGATCTGGAGGATGTCGAGCAGCTCGGCGATGGTCAGCCCGGGGCACCGCTGGACGAAGTGGAGGACGCGGTGATGCGCCCGGCCGAAGCCGTAGTCGGCGAGGATGCGATCGGGATCGCCGACGAAATCGCGATAGGCGAAGAACAGCAGCTCGATCAGGTCGTGAGGAACGGCCTCGGACGAAGGCTTCAGGGGGGCGTCGTCGGGGCGGGGTTCGGACAGTGACAAAATGTGCTTCCAAAAATTTGGGTCAGCGTTATTGACATATCTCAGACGGAAGATTACCGGTCAAGGGCGCTGAGCGAACGATTATTTCAAAGCGTTTCGTCGCAGCGCAGCTTTAGACCCAAGCTTGCGTTCCCAAATTGGCTATGCCGGAGTTCGGGAACAACAAGCACCCAGGAGAAGGTCCCATGTCAGTCATTCCTTTCGACCAGCGCGACGGCGTCATCTGGTTCGACGGCAAGCTCGTGCCGTGGAAGGACGCCAAGATTCACGTACTGACCCACGGACTGCACTACGGCTCCTGCGTGTTCGAGGGCGAGCGCGCCTATGACGGCGTCATCTACAAATGTGCCGAGCATTCCCAGCGCTTCCACAAGTCGGCCGAAATCATGGATTTCACGATCCCCTATTCGGTCGCGGAGCTCGACGATGCGAAGTATCTCTGCCTGAAGGAAAACGGTTTGAAGGACGCCTATCTGCGCCCGGTCGCCTGGCGTGGCTCCGAGATGATGGCGGTCTCCGGCATGAACAACAAGATCCACACGGCGATCGCGGTGTGGGAGTGGCCGAGCATGTTCGACATGGCGCAGAAGCTGAAGGGCGTGCGCCTCGACGTCGCCGATTATCGCCGGCCCGACCCGGCCTGCGCCCCGGTCCATGCCAAGGCGGCGGGTCTCTACATGATCTGCTCGCTGTCGAAGCATAAGGCCGAGCGTGCCGGCTACGCCGATGCGATGATGCTCGACTGGGAAGGCAATGTCGCCGAATGCACCGGCGCCAACATCTTCTTCATCAAGGACGGGGTGGTCCACACTCCGCAGGCCGACCGCTTCCTGAACGGCATCACCCGCCAGTCGGTGATCGATCTGTGCAAGCAGCGCGGGTTCGAGGTGGTCGAGCGGCGCATCCGTCCGGAGGAGCTCGAGGGCTTCAACGAGTGCTTCATCACCGGCTCCGCTGCCGAGGTGACGCTCGTCTCCGAGATCGGCCCGTACAACTTCATCACCGGCAACATGGGCAAGGTGATCATGGAAGATTATTCGGCCGCGGTGCGCCCGCAGTCGAAGGCGGCCTGAGACACCAGCGTCAGGCCCGGGCCTGTCCCGGACCTTTCGGATGTCGGTGA
>NZ_JBIWYK010000308.1:0-3895 GCF_044752385.1 Allobosea sp. CER48
GCGCGGTTCAGCCCGTGGGTGCCTGCCGCCGCGTGACGGTGATATCGGCAGCACTATGCACCGCGATGTCGACGATGGCGAGATCGGGGCGATCAATTGCCGGATGGGCGTGCGCGCTGCCCGCCCGATGCACGAAGACGAGGCTCGCCAATGCCGGGTGGCCGGCTAGGCGCGAATGCGCCAGGGCGGGCTCCATGCTGCCCGGAAGGACGAGGTGAACGCTGCGCCCGCCCTCGATGCAGGCCTGCAGGTCTCCGAGGTGGAACAGCCCGAGCGGCAGCAGTTCGACGCCGGTGAGCATCGCCATTCCCGGCCCGCTGGCCAGCGCGGCGAGATCGCCGCCGACGAGGGTGCTGACGATCCTGGACGAGGTCATCGGCTTCAGCGCGCGCGAGATATCGAGCGCCTTGCCGAGCAGCTCCCGCTCGGAGATCTGCTGGGGGCCGGCGAGGGTGACGGCATCGACGACCTGGAGCAGCGGCCGTTCCACCGGGCCGGGCAGGGGATGCAGCGTTGCATTGGCCAGGAGCGCATCGAGCGGCGCGACACCATCCGGCACGTCAGGGCCGAAGCCGCCGACGAAGCGCGTGCTGAAGGCACGCATCGCGAGGTTGCGCAGTGTCAGCAGCGGCCGCAGCGGCCCGACACGACTGACGCCGATCGCCATGACCGCGCCCGAGGCCTCGATCAGCCGCAGCAGCTCGAGCTCGTTGCCGTGCAGCGGCAGCATGACCGGGGAGAGGCCGGCGCGCAGGCAGCCCAGCACCGAGACCACCGCCTCCGGCCCAAGCGGTGCCAGGATCGCGACGCTTGCGCCGGGTTGCCCCCGGTTGATGGTCAGGAGCCGCGCCAGCTGATCGACGCGCTGGTCGAGCTGCAGGAAATTCATCGAGGCCGGCCCGACATCGCTCCAGCCGCGCCGTCCCGGCGGGTCGCGCAGGGCGGCCTCGTAGCCGCGCCCGCGTGTCAGCGCCTTCAGCAGCGTGTCGATGTCGAGCCCGTCGAGCAGGGTGGAAGTCTCGTCCTGTTCAGCCCGCATCGACGACCCTTCAATTCGCCGGAGCCGCCGCCGGGAGGCGCGCCAGCGTTTCGTTGGAGAGGAAATAGGCCGGCTGGCGCCCCGCCATCACCACGTCCCGCGCATGTGCGAGCCAGGTGTCGGGCAGGTAGTAGAGTGGCACCACGTAGAAGCCCGACAGCAGCAGCCGGTCGAGTGTCCGCACCGCGGCGACGAAATCCTCGCGCTCGCGGGCGCCGAGCATGGCCTGGAGCACCGCATCGACAGCCGGGGATCGCACGCCCGCATAGTTCAGCGACCCCCTCCGCTCGGCATTCGCCGCTCCCCAGCGCCCGATCTGCTCGTTGCCGGGCGAGGCGGAGGCGGGCCATGTCCACTGGATCATGTCGAAGTCGAAGGTCGAGAGACGCCGCCAGTACTGGACGTCGTCGATCAGCCTGACATTGGCCGTGATGCCGAGGCGGCCGAGCGACTGCGCATAGTTCAGCACGAGCCGCTCCTGCGGGCGGCTCGTCACGGTGATCTCGAAGGCGAAGGGCTCGCCCTTGCCGTTGCGAAGCGTCCCGTCCTGCAGCGCGTAACCGGCGGCCTTGAGCAGGTCGAGCGCCTTGCGCGCCGGCTCGCGGTCGCGGCCGGAGCCGTCGGTTTCCGATGGTTTCCAGGTCCCTGCGAGGATATCCTCGCGCACCGCGCCAGGAAACGCGGCGAGCAGGGCTTTCTCGCGGGCATCGGCGGGAATGCCGAGTGCCGAGAGTGGCGAATCGGAAAAGAAGCTGCCGGCACGGCGATAGACGCCGTGGAACAGGTTGCGGTTGACCCATTCGAAATCGAACAGCAGGCCGAGCGCCTCGCGCACCCGGATATCGGCGAACATGGGCCGGCGCGTGTTGAAGACGAGCCCCGTCATGCCCTTGGGCGTGTCGAAATGCAGGGTCTGGCGGATGATGCGCCCGTCATGGACGGCCGGGACATCGTAGCCGGTCATCCAGCGGGTCGGGTCGCCCTCCAGCCGGACATCGTAGAGCCCGGCCTTGAACGCCTCGAACAGGGCGTTGGAATCGCGATAGAAATCGTAGCGGATCTCGTCCGCGTTGAAGAGGCCGCGGCTGAGGGGGTGGTCCTCCGCCCAGAAATCCTTGCGCCGTTTCAGCAGCAGCGATTCGCCCGGCCGGACATCGCTGACCGCATAGGGGCCGGAGCCGAGCGCGGGCTTGAAGCTGGTGTCGCCAAATGTCTCGACGTTGGTCGCGTGCTTCGCGAAGATGGGCAGCGCCCCGATGACCAGCGGCAGTTCGCGGTTGGAGCCGTCGCCGAGCTCGAACTCGACGCGCCTGGACGAAGCTGCCGCCGCCTTGGTGATGCGCGCGAGGCTGGAGCGGTGGAAGGGCTTGCCCTTGGTCTTCAGCATCTCGACGGTGAAGAGCACGTCCTGCGCGGTGACCGGCTGGCCGTCGGCGAAGGTCGCACGCCGGTCGATCTCGAAAGCGAGCTTCCTGCGGTCTGCGTCGAGCTCAACCCGCGAGGCCAGCAGCCCGTAGGCTGTGAAGGGTTCGTCGGCCGAGCGGAAGAGCAGGCTCTGCTGGACGTATTTCGGCACGGCATCGGGCGCGACGCCGAGAACGACCAGCGGATTGAGGCTGTCGAAGGTGCCCTGGATGCCGAAGACGAGCCGCCCGCCGCGCGGGGCCTTGGGGTCGGCATAGGGCAGGTGGGAGAAATCCGGGGCGAGCGCGGGCTGGCCGTGCATGGCGATGCCATGCTGCACCGGGGCCGAATCAGCCAAGGCGGAGCGGCCGCGCGCCAGCAGGGCGAGCGGGCTCAAGGCGAGCAACATGTTGACCCTGCGGCGGCTCACCGCCACGGGCAATCGGTAAAAATCCATCGTGCGACCTGATTCCCTGACTGAGAATAGCATGCGAAACGGGCGGTCACGCAGCTATTCGGGCTGGAATCCCGCGCGCGAACTCGTTAAAGGCGAGACCGGGTGTCATTCAAACGCCTCAATCGCCCTTGATGTGCACGGCTTGCTATGGCCTGCGCTGGCATGCGATTGGGCCGTCGGCGGTGACGCGCGGCTTGCGAAGTCGCGATCCCCGAGTTCGCCTGATAAGGAAAGACAGAGAATGTCCGCTTCGTTTCGCCTGTCATCGTCTGCTCTAGGGCTGGTTCTCAGCGCGGCGGTCGGCTTCGCGCCCGTCGCGGCTTTCGCGCAGGCCCAGCGCCCCGCAGCCCCGGCCCAGCGCCCCGCGGCGCCGGCACAGCAGCCCGCTCCGGGCCAGCAGCCTGCCGCCCAGTCCGGCCCGACCGTGGTTCAGGTCAAGCCCGAGCCGTCCCAGACCAGCTGGACCAAGGTTTGCGGCAAGGACCAGGCCGCCAACAAGGAAATCTGCTACACCACCCGCGACTTCGTCTCGGATCAGGGTCAGCCGGTGCTCGCCGCCGCCGTCTATGACGTGAAGGGCGACCCGAACAAGATCGTGCGCTTCCTGATGCCGCTGGGCCTGCTGCTGCAGCCAGGCATCCGCTTCGGCGTCGACAATGCCCAGCCGACCGGCGGCCGCTACGCGATCTGCTTCCCGAACGGCTGCTTCGCCGAGGCGCAGGTCAAGGACGACTTCATCAACGCGATGAAGAAGGGCACCACGCTCAACATCAGCGTCCAGAACCAGGGCGCCCGCGAGGTGACCTTCGCCATTCCGCTGGCCGATTTCGCCAAGGGCTTCGATGGCGCGCCGATCGATCCGAAGGTTCTCGAGGAGCAGCAGAAGCAGCTGCAGGACGAGCTTGCCAAGCGCCAGGAAGAGCTGCGCCAGCGCCTTGGCGCGGGTGGTGCCAACGCGGCTCCGGGCGCAGCTCCGGCCCCCGGCGCGCTCCCGG
>NZ_JBIWYK010000309.1:0-3869 GCF_044752385.1 Allobosea sp. CER48
CAATGCGACGAGAGTTCGTCAACGCATGGCGATTGCGCGGACATTGCCGTCAGGGCTTGCCGATGGCAGCCCTCATCAGCGCCTTCGCATCGGCACTTGCCCAGTCGGCCGGGCCCTGGATGATGCCGAGCTCGCAGCCCTCCCTGTCGATGATGAGGCTGACCGGCATGCCCTCCACCTTGTAGGCCTTGCGCAGCGCCTGGAAGGTGGCAGCCTGCGGGTCGCCATGGAACGGCAGGGCGGTGACCTTGTTCTCCGCGAGCCAGGTCTTCGGCTTGTCGAGATTGCGCGTGTCGATGTTGATCGCGACGACCGCGAAGTCCGGCCCGCCCATCTCCTTCTGGAGCGCGTCGAGCGAGGGCATCTCCTTCAGGCAGGGCGCGCACCAGGTCGCCCAGAGATTGACCAGCAGCGTCTTGCCCTTGAGCGAGGCGAGCGTCGTCGGCTGGCCGTCCGGGCCGTTGAAGGCGAGCTCCGGCGCCGGCTGCGGGCGCGGGCGGATCTCGACGGCCGCGACCTCGCCCTTGACCAGGGGCTTCATGCGCTCGGCGGTCGTGCGCGCCGCGCTGCATGATCCGTTGCCGGCATCACCCGTGACGGAGTAGAAGGCTGCGCCGCCGCCGAGGGCGAGGAGGGCCAGCGCCCCGGCTGCGGCAAGAATGATCGTTCGAGACCTCATCGCGCCCTAGAAGCAGGAAAGACCGTCGTGAGCAATCGCATGTGGGGTGGGCGTTTCGCCACAGGTCCGGGCGTCATCATGGAGGAGATCAACGCCTCCATCGATTTCGACAAGAAGCTCTGGCGCCAGGATATCCGCGGTTCGCTCGCGCATGCGGCCATGCTGGCCGAGACCGGCATCCTGACCAGGGATGACGTCGCGACGATCACGGCGGGCCTCAAGCAGGTCGAGGGCGAGATCGAGAGCGGGGCCTTCACGTTTTCGCGCGCGCTCGAAGACGTCCACATGAACATCGAGTCCAACCTCAAGGACAAGATCGGCCTGGCCGCCGGGCGCCTGCACACCGCCCGTTCGCGCAACGACCAGGTCGCGACCGACATGCGGCTGTGGGTGCGCGACACGCTCGACGAGATCGACGGCCAGATGGCCGACCTCCAGCAGGCGCTCGCCGAGAAGGCGGACACCTATGCGGGGGCGGTGATGCCGGGCTTCACCCATCTGCAATCGGCCCAGCCGGTCACCTTCGGCCATCACCTGCTCGCCTATGTCGAGATGCTGGCGCGCGACCGCGGCCGCATCCGCGACGCCCGGGCGCGCCTCAACGAATGCCCGCTGGGCGCGGCCGCACTCGCTGGAACCTCCTTCCCGATCGACCGCCACATGACCGCGAAGGCGCTGGGCTTCGACCGCCCGACGGCGAATTCGCTCGATTCGGTCTCGGATCGCGATTTCGTGCTGGAGACGCTCTCTGCCGCCTCGATCTGCGCCATGCATCTCTCGCGCCTTGCCGAGGAGATCGTGCTCTGGGCGACCCCGCAATTCGGCTTCGTGAAGCTGTCGGACGCATTCTCGACCGGCTCCTCGATCATGCCGCAGAAGCGCAACCCCGACGCGGCCGAACTGGTGCGCGGCAAGGCGGGACGTGTGTTCGGCGCGCTCCAGGCACTGCTGACCATGATGAAGGGCCTCCCGCTGACCTATTCGAAGGACATGCAGGAGGACAAGGAAGGCACTTTCGATGCGCTGCAGACGCTGTCGCTGTGTCTTGCCGCCACGGCCGGCATGGTCCGCGACATGCAGCCCGATCTCAAGGTGATGAAGAAGGCGGCGGGCCTCGGCTATGCCACAGCGACCGACCTCGCCGACTGGCTCGTGCGCGTGCTCAAGATGCCGTTCCGCGACGCGCATCACGTCACCGGCCGCCTCGTCGGCATCGCATCCGAGAAGAAGGTCGGGCTGGAGAAGCTCTCGCTCGCCGAGATGCAGGCCGTGGAGCCGCAGATCACCGAGGCCATCTTCGCCGTTCTTGGCGTCGACCAGTCCGTGAAGAGCCGCGTCAGCTATGGCGGCACGGCGCCGGCCAATGTCCGCAAGCAGGCGCGGCGCTGGCTCAAGCAGCTCGCGAAAGGCTGAGGCTGTGGCGGCGGAGAGCCTCGCGCTCCGCCGCATCCTCCGCTACTGTCCCGCCACGCTTCGTTCCGAGGGTTCGCTTTCGTGCTTGATTCCCGCCTGAAATTCGGCCGCACCCTGCTGGTCGTCGGCCTTCTGGCCGTTGCACTCGCCGCCTGCGGGCGAAAGGGGCCGCTCGAGGCGCCGCCGAACGCGACCGGGGCGATCGACCTGCCCGAGGACCAGATCGGTGGACAGGCGAATGACGTCTCGTCCTATGGTTCGGCCTCGGTTCTGGCGAAGCCGGTCAAGGCCAACAAGGCGGTCGTCGTGCCGAACAAGCCGTTCATCCTCGACCCCCTGATGTGATCCGCTCGCGCCGTTCGGCGTCCGCCCGGGTGGCGGCGTCGGCGGCTGCAAGGCTTCCGAAGGCCCGTTAAGTCCATGCATCATTTCGCCTATCGCGACGGCTCGCTTCATGCCGAGGGCGTCGATCTCAAGCGCATCGCGGACGAGGTCGGCACGCCGGTCTATGTCTATTCCACCGCCACCATCGAACGGCACTACAAGCTGTTCGCCGCGGCGATGAAGAAGACGGCCCCGGCCGGCAAGGCGCATGTCTTCTACGCCATGAAGGCCAACGGCAATCTCGGCGTGCTGAAGACGCTGGGTGCGCTGGGCGCCGGCATCGACACCGTCTCCGAGGGCGAGGTGCGCAAGGCGCTGGCGGCCGGCATTGCGCCGGAGAAGATCGTGTTCTCGGGCGTCGGCAAGAGCGAGCAGGAGCTGCGCTTCGCGGTCGAGGCCGGCATCTATCAGGTCAATATCGAGAGCGAGAGCGAGCTCGACCTGCTGTCGAAGGTGTCCGCCTCGCTCGGCAAGCGGCAGGAGGCGGTGTTCCGGGTCAATCCCGACATCGGCGCAGGCGGCCATGCCAAGATCACCACGGGCTCCTCCGAGAACAAGTTCGGCGTCTCCTTCGAGGAGGTCGGGCGGCTCTACGCGCGCGCGGCCAACATGCCGGGCGTGCGGATCATGGGCCTCGCCGTCCATATCGGCAGCCAGATCCGCGAGATCGACGCCTTCGAGGCGGCCTATTCCAAGATGGTCGCGCTGGTCGGCGACCTGAAGGGCGAGGGCCATCGCGTCGACCGGCTCGACCTCGGCGGCGGGCTCGGCATCCCCTACGACATCCCCAAGACCTTCGACTACGGGCCGGGCCTGATCGAGGCCTATGCCGAGATGGTCGCCAAGGTGACGAAGGGGCTCGATGTCGAGCTCGGCTTCGAGCCGGGCCGCCTCATCGTCGGCAATGCCGGCGTTCTTCTGACCCGCGTGCTGCATCTCAATCCGCGCCCGACGAAGCAGTTCCTCGTCGTCGATGCCGCGATGAACGACCTCGTCCGGCCGGCGATGTATGAGGCCTATCACGAGATCTGGCCGGTAGCCGAGCCCGCGATCGGCGGGCCCGAGATCGCCTATGACGTCGTCGGGCCGATCTGCGAATCGGGCGACACCTTCACCACCGGCCGCTCGTTACCGCGGCTCCGACAGAACGATCTCGTCGCCTTCATGACGGCCGGTGCCTATGGCGCATCGATGTCCTCGACCTACAACCAGCGTCAGCTGGTCGCCGAGGTCATGGTCAGGGGCGATGCCTATGCCGTGACGCGCCCGCGCCAGAGCTATGAGGAACTGATCGGTACCGACCGGCTGCCCGGCTGGTTCGCCTGAACATCCTCTCCGCTTTTCGAAAAGGATGCGGGGAAGCCCTTTCCAAAGGAGAGGGGCAGGGCTGAGG
>NZ_JBIWYK010000310.1:0-3866 GCF_044752385.1 Allobosea sp. CER48
ACACGAATATCCATAGCGACGGTGTGGGAGTCATCGAACTGTCACGCTAGGATGGCTTCAACGGCGCCATGAGCGGCAAGACGACCAGGACGCGGGTGAAGCGCATGAACCTCGAGACCGTGACCGACGAGCCGGAGAAGCTGATCAGCGAGGCCGATGCGGCGCCGCTGCGCCAGCTGCCGGACCGTTTCATGAATCGCGAGCTGTCCTGGCTGCAGTTCAACCGTCGCGTCATGGAGGAGGCTTCGAATCGCAGCCACCCGCTGCTGGAGCAGCTTCGCTTCCTCTCCATCTCCGCGAACAATCTCGACGAGTTCTTCATGGTCCGCGTCTCCGGCCTGCGCGAGCAGCTCAAGGCCGGCGTGGTGACCCGCAGCCAGGACGGGCTGACCCCGGCCGAGCAGCTCGTTGCGATCGGCCAGGCGGTCTCGGCCCTCACGGACGATCAGCAGGCCCGCTGGGCGGAACTGCGCCACGACCTTCACGAGAATCGCATCCACCTGCTGCAGCCCGGAGATATCGGCTCGCAGGACCGGATCTGGCTGGAGGACTACTTCCTCAACTACGTCTTCCCGGTGCTGACGCCGCTGGCGATCGACCCGGCGCACCCGTTCCCCTTCATTCCCAATCTCGGCTTCACCATCGCGCTCGCGCTGGAGCGCAAGAATGACGGACGACAGCTCGACGCGCTGATCCGCGTGCCGGTGAAGATCGACCGTTTCATCGAGCTGCCGGACCTTGCCCGTGAAGGGCTGCATCGCTTCATCACGCTGGAAGATGCGGTCTCGCTGTTCATCGGCAAGCTCTTCCCCGGCTACGAGGTCAAGGGCACCGGCTCCTTCCGCGTCATCCGCGACTCCGACCTCGATATCGAGGAGGAGGCCGAGGATCTGGTCCGCGTTTTCGAGACGATGCTGAAGCAGCGTCGCCTCGGGGTCGTGATCCGGCTCGAAGTCTCGACCGGCATGCCCGATCACCTGCGCCGCCTGATCGTGCGGGAGCTCAAGGTCGATGCCGACGAGGTGGTCGAGGTCAACGGCATGATCGGCCTGAACGAGCTGTCGCAGCTCGTCGGCGTCGATCGCTCGGACCTGAAGTTCAAGCCTTACAACGCCCGCTTCCCGGAGCGCATCCGCGAGCATGGTGGCGATTGTCTCGCCGCGATCCGCCAGAAGGACCTGCTCGTCCACCATCCCTATGAGAGCTTCGACGTCGTCGTGCAGTTCCTGCAGCAGGCGGCGCGAGACCCCAATGTCGTGGCGATCAAGCAGACGCTCTACCGTACCTCGGCCAATTCGCCGATCGTCAAGGCGCTGACCGAAGCGGCCGAGGCCGGCAAGTCCGTCACCGCGCTGGTCGAGCTCAAGGCGCGCTTTGACGAAGAGGCGAATATCCGCTGGGCCAAGGAGATGGAGCGTGCCGGCGTCCAGGTCGTCTACGGCTTCATCGAACTCAAGACTCACGCCAAGCTGTCGCTCGTGGTCCGGCGCGAGGCGGGGCAACTCGTCAGCTACTGCCATATCGCGACCGGCAACTACCACCCGATCACGGCGCGCATCTACACCGACGTCTCCTTCTTCACGGCCGATCCCGTGCTGTCGCAGGATGTCGCCCGCGTCTTCAACTTCATCACGGGCTATGCCGAGCCTGCCGGGTTGGAGCGCATGGCTGTGTCGCCGACGAGTTTGAAGCAGCGCCTGCTCGACGACATCGCGGAGGAGGTCGCCCATGTGAGGGCAGGCCGCAAGGGCGCGATCTGGGGCAAGTGCAACTCGCTGGTCGACCCCGAGATCATCGATGCGCTCTATGATGCCAGCCAGGCCGGCGTGGAGATCGATTTCGTCGTCCGCGGCATCTGCTGCCTGCGGCCGGGCGTGCCCGGCCTGTCGGAGAAGATCCGCGTCAAGTCGATCATCGGACGCTTCCTCGAGCACACCCGCGTCTACGCGTTCGGCGCCGGCCACGGGATGCCGTCGCCGAAGGCCAAGGTCTATATTTCCTCGGCCGATCTGATGCCGCGCAACCTCGATCGGCGGGTCGAGGCACTGACCCCGATCCTCAATCCGACTGTGCATCAGCAGTTGCTGGATCAGATCATGTTGGCCAATCTGCTCGACAACGAGCAGAGCTGGACGATATTGCCCGATGGCGGCTCGCGCCGCATTGTCCCCGCGCCGAACGAAGAGCCGTTCAACGCGCATAAGTACTTCATGACGAACCCGAGCCTGTCCGGACGTGGAAAATCGCTCTCCAATTCAAGTCCCCGTTCCCTCTCGCGCCGGGGAGGCCGTAAAGCCTGAGCTCCGGCACGCGCCGGGGCGGCTTGCGCTTTCCGACACCATTGCCATCGTCGACATCGGTTCGAACTCGGTCCGCCTCGTCGTCTACGAGATGCTGGCGCGCGCCCCGTCGCAGGTCTTCAACGAAAAGGAGATGGCGGGCCTCGGCCGGCAGGTCGCCTCGACCGGGCGGCTGGCCGAGGATGCGATCGAGAAGGCGATCCAGGCGCTGGTGCGCTTCCGCATCCTCTGTGACGCCATGCATGTCGGCGAACTGCGCGTCATCGCAACCGCGGCGGCGCGCTATGCCGAGAACGGGCCGGACTTCATCGCCCGTGCCGAGAAGGCGATCGGACAGCCGATCGAGCTGATCTCCGGCGGGCGCGAGGCCATTCTCTCCGGCCTGGGCGTGATCTCCGGTTTCGATGGCCCGGACGGCGTGGTGGGCGATCTCGGCGGCGGCAGCCTCGAGCTGATCTCGGTCAAGAACGGCAAGGTCGGGAAGGGCGCCAGCGTCCCGCTCGGCGGCCTGGCCCTCCTGGACCGCTCGAAAGGGTCGATCCGCGCCGCCGAGAAGATCGTGAAGGACGAGCTCGACAAGCTGCCGCAACTCACGGCGATGAAGGGGCGCGACTTCTTCGCCGTCGGCGGCACCTGGCGCGCGCTGGCGACGCTGCATCAGCGGCGGGCGAACTATCCGCTCAATGTGATGCATGCCTATGCGATTCCGCCGAAGGATGCCGCCGATTTCGTCAAGCTGGTCGAACGCGCCGACGCCTCGGTGCTCGATGCCATCGATTCGGTTTCCTCCGCGCGCCGGCCGCTGCTCGCCTATGGCGCTCTCGTGCTCGACGAGCTGATCAAGCGGGGCAAGCCGCGCAACATCATCATCTCCGCGCAGGGCGTGCGCGAGGGATTGCTGCATGAGCAGCTTTCGTCCGAGGAGCAGACGGCCGATCCGTTGCTACAGGCGGCCCGGGATTACAATCTCCTCCGTGCACGCGACCCGCGCCATGCGGTCGATCTGATCGCATGGACGCGCGGGATCCTGGAAACCGCCGGCCTGCCGCAGGACGAGCCGTCGAACCGGCTGATCGAGACTGTCTGCCTGCTCTCCGACATCGGCTGGCGCGCCCACCCGGATTACCGCGGCGAGCAGAGCATGAACGTCATCGCCCATGCCTATTTCACCGGCATCGACCATGTCGAGCGTGCCTTCCTGGCGCTGACGATCTTCCATCGCTACGCGGGGCTGAAGGCGGGTTCCCCTGCGGCCGAGGGGCTGAGGACATTGCTGCCGCCCGCTCTGCTCGCCCGCGCCACGCTGATCGCCGCGATTTTCCGCGTCGCCTATCTGCTGTCGGCCGGCATGGCCGGCATCCTGCCGCGCATCCCGGCGCGCTGTGTCGACAGCCGTCTGGTGCTCCGCTTCCCGAACGACCTCGCGCCCTTGGCGAGCGAGCGTGTCGAGGGCCGGCTCAAGCAGCTCGCGAAGCTGCTCGGCTACGATTTCGAGATCGGCCGGCTCTGACGCCGGGCCGCTTTGCCGTCATCCCGTGGCCTCGCGTCGGCGAGGGCCGGAAACCG
>NZ_JBIWYK010000311.1:0-3858 GCF_044752385.1 Allobosea sp. CER48
TCGGCGACCATCCTGCATCGCCAGACTGAACATGGAGATGCTTACAATGCTCGGCCATCCCATGAAGGTGGCGCGGTCTACGGGAATCGAACCCGTCTTCCCAGCGTGAAAGGCTGGTGTCCTAACCGATAGACGAAGACCGCTTTGCCCCGAACCGCGTGGGTTCGTGCCGAAGCGGGGCGAGGTATAGTGGCAGCCCCGCCGCTCCGCAAGCACCCGTTCACAAGAAATGTGAACAACTCCGGTCAGACCGGGCGAGCGAGATCGAGGATGCGCAGCTCCGCCGTCTCGTTGCCGCCCCAACGATTGAGCGAAAGCGTCGCGGCAAGATGCGCCGTCTCGCCCCGCGCCGCCAGCAAGGCCTGCCCCAGGGGCTCCTGCGCAGCACGGAAGGCGATTCCGCCAATGCTCGCACCATCGCCGGAGCGTAGCTTGATGCGGATATGACCACCGCTGCCGATCTCCATCGCGTCCGTCAGGCGGTGAGCCGGAAAGACGAAGACCGGCTCGGGGCTGCCGGACCCGAAAGGACCCGCCTTCTCGATCTCGGCGATGAGGCGCGGACTGGCTCCGCCGGCACTGAGCGCGGCATCGATCAGCAGCGCCTCGGCCTCACCCGCGGCACCGACCTCGCGCGCGAGATGGTCGTTCAGGAAGGCGTGAAACGACGCAGCCTGTCCGCTTGCCAGTGTAACGCCCGCCGCCATTGCATGGCCGCCGCCCTTGACCGCGAGACCGGCCTCGACGGCGGCGCGGACGGCCCGGCCGAGATCGACGCCTGCGACCGAGCGGCCGGAGCCCGTCGCGCCGCCCTCCCCGTTCAACGCCAGTGCGAAAGCCGGCCGGCGGAAACGCTCCTTCAGCCGAGCGGCCACGAGCCCGACGATGCCGGGGTGCCAATCGGCACTGCCAGCGAGCAGGACCGGCAGGTCGGCGATGCCGGCGAGCTCATGCTCGGCTTGAGAGACGGCTTCCAGCACCGCCTGCCGCTCGATCTCCTGCCGTTCCTGATTGAGCCGGTTGAGCTCGGCCGCTATGCCGCGCGCCTCGACCTCGTCATCGCTCAGCAGCAGGCGCGCGCCTAGCGCGGCATCCCCGATGCGCCCGCCGGCATTGATACGCGGGCCGAGCAGGAAGCCGAGATGCCAGGGCTGGATCGGACCATCGAGGCCGGAAACGTCCATCAACGCAGCGAGGCCCGGCCGGGCCCGGCTGCGCATCATCGCCAACCCCTGCCGCACGAAGGCGCGGTTGAGGCCCTGCAACGGTACGACGTCGGCTACGGTCGCCAGCGCGACGAGATCGAGCGCGGCCAGCAGATCGGGCTCCCCGCCGCGCGCCGCCCAATGACCCTGCCGGCGCAATTCGCGGCTCGTGGCGACCAGCGCCAGAAAGACCACCCCGGCCGCGCAGAGATGGCCGAGCCCGGAGAGATCGTCCTGCCGGTTCGGATTGACCAGGGCCTCGACGGCTGGCAGGCGCTCGGGCGCCTGATGGTGATCGAGCACCACGACACCAAGGCCGAGGCGCCGTGCTTCCGCCAGCGGCTCCTCGCTGGTCGTGCCGCAATCGACGGTGACGAGCAGGGTTGCCCCCTCGCCCGCGAGCATGCGGATCGCCTCGCTGTTGGGGCCATAGCCCTCGATCAGCCGGTCCGGAATATGGATGCGCGGACGCGCTCCGCCTTGCGCCAGGAACCCCGCGAGCAGAGCCGACGAACAGGCACCGTCGACATCGTAGTCGCCGAAGATCGCGACTCGCTCGCCCTTGATCGCAGCCTGAGCCAGGCGCGTCGCGGCGGGCTGCATATCGGTGAGGACCGCCGGATCCGGCAGCAGGTCACGCAGCTTCGGCTCGAGGAACCGCGTGGCATCGGCGGGTTCGACGCCACGGGAGGCGAGCAGGCGCGAGAGGATGTCGGACAGCCCCTCGTGCTGGGACAGCGCCTCGGCCCGGCCGAGGCCGGCCATATCGAGCCGGTCGCGCCAGGGGCGGCCGAGCACCGAACGGGTGACGCCAAGGAAAACGCGGGACTGATGCATCAGACTCATTGTCCTAACGGCGTCGCGCAAGCGGGCTGCAAGGTCAACCAGTGTCGAGCTTGGCCCAGCCCCGCACCGCCGCCATACTCCCCGCGAAGCTGCCGGCCGAGGCGGCACGACCGGGGGACGCATGCAGCACGAGACCGATGTAGCGATCGTCGGCGCCGGACTTTCCGGCCTCGCCGCGGCCTGCGAGATAGCGGAAGCCGGGCGCAAGGTCGTGCTGCTCGATCAGGAACCCGAGCAGTCGCTCGGCGGGCAGGCCTTCTGGTCGCTTGGCGGGCTGTTTTTCATCGACAGCCCCGAGCAGAGGCGGCTGCGCATCCGCGACTCCCGCGATTTGGCAGGGGATGACTGGTTCGGCTCGGCAGGCTTCGACCGCTCCGAGGACGAATGGCCGCGGCGCTGGGCCGAGGCCTATCTCGACTTCGCCGCCGGAGAGAAACGCAACTGGCTGCATGCCATGGGCATGCGCTGGTTCCCGGTCGTCGGCTGGGCCGAGCGCGGAGGCGGGCTGGCGACTGACCACGGCAACTCGGTGCCGCGCTTCCATGTGACCTGGGGCACGGGCCCCGGCGTGCTCGAACCATTTCTGCGCCGGGCCAGGGAAGCGCAGGACAAGGGATCGCTGTCGTTCCGCTTCCGTCATCGAGTCACCGGCCTCACTCGAAGTGGCGGCGCGATCGCGGGCGTCGAGGGCGAAGTCCTGGAGCCGAGCAGCGTCGCTCGCGGCGAGAAGAGCGGGCGCGGCGTCGCCGCTTCCTTCAGTCTGACAGCACAGGCGGTGATCGTCAGCTCCGGCGGCATCGGCGGCAATCACGACCTCGTCCGCGCGCAATGGCCCGCGCGGCTCGGCAGGCCCCCCTCGCGCCTGCTCTCCGGCGTGCCCGATCATGTCGACGGCGCGATGCTCGGGGTAGCAGAGGCGGCCGGAGGGCGGCTGATCAATGGCGACCGGATGTGGCATTATGTCGAAGGCATCGCAAACTGGGCGCCGATCTGGCCACGCCACGGCATCCGCATCCTGCCCGGGCCCTCCTCGCTCTGGTTCGATGCGCTCGGCAACCGTCTGCCCGTGCCGCTCTTCCCCGGCTTCGACACGCTCGCGACGCTCGAGCACATCATAAAGACCGGCTACGGCTATTCCTGGTTCGTGCTGAACCGCAGCATCATCGCCAAGGAGTTCGCGCTGTCGGGTTCAGAGCAGAACCCCGATCTGACCGGCAGGAGTTGGCGGCAGGTGCTCGGCCGCGCCGGCGGCGGCGTTCCCGGCCCGGTGCAGGCCTTCATGGACAAGGGCGAGGATTTCATCGTCGAGAGCGATCTCGGCCGCCTCGCGGCCCGCATGAACGCGCTCGTCGGCGAGACGTTGATCGATGAGACTCACCTGCGCGGACAGATCGAAGCGCGCGACCGGGCGCTCGCCAATCCCTTCGGCAAGGACCTGCAGGTCACGGCTTTGCGCGGAACCCGGAACTATCTGGGCGACAAGCTGATCCGCACCGCGAGACCTCATCGGATCCTCGACCCGGCCCATGGCCCGCTGATCGCGGTCCGGCTCAACATCCTGACCCGGAAATCGCTCGGAGGATTGATGACCGATCTGTCGTCGCGCGTGCTGGATGAAGCGGGCATGCCGGTGCCCGGCCTCTATGCCGCGGGAGAGGCCGCCGGCTTCGGCGGCGGCGGCCTCCACGGCTACCGCGCGCTGGAAGGAACCTTCCTCGGCGGCTGCATCTTCTCGGGGCGGGCCGCCGGGCGGGCGGCCGCAGCGAGCGTGGTCTGATCAGGGGAGCATGCCGCCGAAAAGCCTGGC
>NZ_JBIWYK010000312.1:0-3852 GCF_044752385.1 Allobosea sp. CER48
TTGCCTGTGCCTGGGCTTCGGTTGCCGCCTTTCTGCTGTTCGGCGACACGTTGCTCGGCCTGCTCGGCGCGCCGCTGCCGTCACTGTTCGTCTTCCTCTGGCTGCTCAGCATCGTGATCTGGTCGTCGTTCGGCGTGGTGCACGAAGCCGAGGATCTCGCAGAGAAGCTTGGCGAGCCCTATGGCACGCTGATTCTGACCCTTTCGATCGTGATCATCGAGGTGGCGCTGGTCGGCGCCGTCATGCTCGGCGCCAAGGGGGCACCGACACTCGGCCGCGACACGATGTTCGCGGTGCTGATGATCGTGCTGAACGGCGTCGTCGGCATCGGCCTGCTGATCGGCGGCCTCAGGCATTTCTCGCAGCGCTACAATCTCAAGGGCGCCTCCGCCTATCTGGCGGTGATCATCCCACTGACGGTGATCCCGCTTTTCCTGCCGAACTTCACGACATCGACGCCGGACGGCACGCTGACCACCTTCCAGGCCATCGCCTTCTCGGTCTTCACCGTCGCGCTTTACGGCGCTTTCCTCGCTCTCCAGACCGGCCGGCACAGCATGTTCTTCCGCGAGCCGGAGCCGGAGGATGCCAAGCCCGGCGCCGCCGCAGCAGCCGCGCAGGAAGAGCATGCCGCTTCGTCGGGCAACGAGATCCTGCTGCGCATCGGGCTTCTGCTCGCCAATATCCTGCCGATCGTCATCCTCTCGAAGAGCCTGGCGAAGGTCCTCGACTTCGGCATCGCCCAGCTGGGCGCTCCGGCGGCGCTGGGCGGCATCCTGATCGCCATGGTGGTGTTCACGCCGGAATGCATCGCGGCGCTCCGGGCGATCACCGCCAACCAGCTCCAGCGCGCGATCAATCTCTGCCTGGGCGCGGCGACCTCGACCTTGGGCATGACGGTGCCGGCCGTGCTGCTGATCGGCGTCTTCACCGGTCAGCCGGTCGTGCTCGGCCTGTCGGCGACCAATATGGTGATCGCCGCGATGACGCTCCTGCTCTCGACGCTCACCTTCACCGGTACGCGCACCACCATGCTGGAAGGGGCGGTCCATCTGGCCGTGTTCTTCGTCTTCCTCGTGCTGGTGTTCAGCCCCTGATCGGCGCGCGATAACCCGCGAGGTAATCGACCCGCGCCATCCCGCGCGCCATGGTCCTTCCCGACAGCCGGCTTGCGACGCGCCGGCCACGGAGAGAACCATGACCGCCTATGCCATCGCCCATCTTCAGGATGTCCGCCTCGGCGTCGAGATCATCGACTACATCAAGCGCATCGACGCGACACTCACACCCTACCAGGGTCAGTTCCTGATCCATGGCGCGACGCCCGAGATCGTCGAGGGGCCGTGGCCGGGCGATCTCGTCATCATCGCCTTTCCCGACATGGAGCGGGCGCGCGCCTGGTACCAGTCGCCGGGCTATCGCGAGATCCTGCCACTGCGGACCGAGAATTCGCGTGGCGTGACGATGCTCGTGAAGGGCGTGGAACCGGGCTATCGCGCGGCGGACTTCCTCGCCAAGGTCGGTCTCGCCTGAGCCAGGTCAGGCCGCGAGCTCGGCCTCGATGAAGCCATGCACCTCGTCGGCCGCGACGCCCGGCGCGATGAAGCTCTTGCCGATGCCGCGGGCGAGGATGAAGGTCAGCACGCCGCGCTTGACCTTCTTGTCCTGTGTCATCGCCTCGACGATCTGATCGGCGCTGCCGGCGCCGCCGGGAACCTGCTGCAGGCGGCTCGGAAGGCCGACATGGTCGAGATGGCGTGATACGCGGATGGCATCCTGCCCGGAGCAGAGACCGAGCCGCTGCGAGAAGCGGAAGGCCAGCGCCAGGCCGATGGCGACGGCCTCGCCGTGAACGAGCCGGCTGGAGTCGTAATGGGTCAGCCGCTCCAGCGCATGGGCGAAGGTGTGGCCGAGATTGAGCAGGGCGCGATCGCCTTCCTCGCGTTCGTCGCGCGCAACGATCGCCGCCTTGGCGCGGCAGGAGACGGCGACGGCATGGTCCCGCTCCGGGCCGCCGGCGATGACGCGGCTCCAGTTGGACTCGCACCAGTCGAAGAAATCGGGATTGTCGATCAGCCCGTACTTCACCACCTCGGCATAGCCGGCCTTGAACTCGCGCTCGCTCAGCGTGTCGAGCAGGGCGGTGTCGGCGATGACCAGTGCCGGTTGGTGGAAGGCTCCGATCAGGTTCTTGCCGTGCGGCGAGTTGATCCCGGTCTTGCCGCCGACCGAGGAATCGACCTGGGCGAGCAGCGTGGTCGGCACCTGCACGAAGCGCACGCCGCGCCTGAGCACCGCCGCCGCGAAGCCGGTGAGATCGCCGACGACGCCGCCGCCGAAGGCGATGACCAGGTCGTTGCGCTCGATCTTGGCCGAGAGCAGCGCGTCACAGAGCGCGATGAACTGGGCATAGGATTTCGAGCCCTCACCCGGCGGGATGGTGATCCGGGTCGCGGTGATGCCTTCCTGATGCAGGCAGGCCTCGAAGGCGGCGCCATGCAGGCCGGCGACGCTGGTATCGGTGACGAGGGCGGCCTTGGCGCCAGGCGCGAAGGCCGCGATCAGCGCGGCGGCTTCGCAGAGCTGGTGGCGGCCGATATGGATGTCGTAGGCGCGGCCCTCGAGCGCGACGGGGACGATGATCCGCGCGCCGGCCTTCTCGCTCAGATTGGCGTTCATGGCGTGTCTTCTCCGGCCACCAGACCCAGATAGCCGCCCAATGCGGCAATGGTGTCGCCGACCACGATTTCGTGAGGCTCGTCGCTCGACTGGATCGTCAGATCGGCGAGGGCGTAGACGGGCTCGCGCTCGGCGAGCATCCGGCGCAGGGTCGCCTCGGGATCGGCCGTCTGGAGCAGCGGGCGGTTCGAGCGCTTGCGGACGCGGCGCATCAGCACGTCCGGCTCGGCCTTGAGCCAGACGGAGATGCCGAGTTCCTTCACCCGCTGCCGCGTCTCGGAATTCATGAAGGCGCCGCCGCCGGTGGCAAGGACGAGCGGCGCCCTCGTCGTCAGGATGCGGCTGATCACCCGGCGCTCGCCGTCGCGGAACTCGGCCTCGCCGCGCTGGGCGAAAATCTCCGGGATGGTCATGCCGGCTGCCGTTTCGATCTCGGTGTCGGCATCGACGAAGGGCAGGCCGAGCCGGCCGGCGAGGCGGCGTCCCACCGAGCTCTTGCCGGAGCCCATCATGCCGACGAGCACGATGGCGCGCCCGCCGAGGGCGGTGCGGAGATCGGCCGTTTCCGGAGCGACGATGGTTGCGGCGGCGGTCATCAAATATAGTTTCCTTCGCAGCGCTGTAGCATGCGCTTGCCGGCCGCGTCATGCCTTCGTCATGGTTTTTGGCCGCGCTTTGCACGGGGCTGTTGCCTGCCTGCCCTTGCGCGAGGCAAGCGGCATCGCGGATAGTGGCTCGGCCCGAGATCGCGCGATTGCGAGAGTCCGCCAGAAGTGCCGACGTTATTCCGTTTCCTCGCCTTCGTCGCGATCATCGCCGGTCTGGTTTTCGGTGGGATGATCGCGCTCGTGACCTTCGTCCAGCCGGTGCAGCGCGAGATGATCGAGATCGTGCCGCCTTCGAAACTGCAGCCGAAATGAGCCGCCTGTCGCGCCAGCGACTGAACGCATTCCTCGACATGCTGGCAGCCGAGCGCGGTGCGGCCCGCAATACGCTCGAAGCCTATGAGCGCGATATCGAGGATTATCTCGGCTTCCTCGGCGGCAGGGCGCCGGCGGACGCCTGTGCGGAGGATATCCGCGGCTGGCTCGTCGATCTGGCGGCGCGGGGGCTGAAGGCCTCTTCAGCGGCACGCCGGCTGTCCGCAATCCGGCAGTTCCATCGTTTCCTCTA
>NZ_JBIWYK010000313.1:0-3849 GCF_044752385.1 Allobosea sp. CER48
ATGTCTCGTCCTGGAGCCGGGACATCCGCCTGGTTTCCGGCCTTATCCTGCTCGCCTTCGCCACGACGCATTTCCTGAACCATGCCGTCGGCATCTTCGGGGTCGAGGCGATGGAGCGCGTGCAGGACTGGCGCTACAATGTCTGGCATTCCCGCGTCGGGACTATCCTGCTTTACAGCGCCCTCGTCATCCATCCGATCTTCGCGCTGCTGCGCGTGGTGCAGCGGCGCACCTTCAAGATGCCGCTGCGCGAGATGCTGCAGATCGCGCTCGGGCTCGCCATCCCGCTCCTGCTCGTCGACCATATCGTCAGCACGCGCATCATGGGGCACTATTTCGGCGTCGACGAGACCTATCGAGCGGTGTTGCGGAGGCTGTGGCCGGACCGCGCGTTGCTGCAGTCGTTGCTGCTCCTGCTCGTCTGGACGCATGGCATGCTCGGCATCCATTTCATGCTGCGATCCCGCGACGGCTATCGCCACTGGCGCGACCCGTTCCTGCTCGCCTCGATCCTCATCCCGGTCCTGGCCCTGATCGGCTTCACGGTCGCCGCGCGGGAGGCCGAGCGGATGGGGCTTCCTGCCGAGTTCGTCACTGATGCGCAGCGCGCGATGTTCGATCGGGACGTGATGTGGGCCAAGGGCGCCTTCTACGGGCTGGTCGGCGCCTTCGTGCTCTTCGTCGGCATCCGGGAGGTCCGGGTCCGGACGCGGCGCCAGATCACCGTGCGGTTCGTCGGGCATGGCACGCGCCGCCTGGCGCCGGGGCCGACTGTGCTGGAGATGTTCCGGCGCTTCGGCATCCCGCATGCGGCGCTCTGCGGCGGGCGGGCGCGCTGCGCGACCTGCCGCGTGCTGGTGATGGACGGCAACGACAAATTGTCGTCCCCGGGCCCCAACGAGGCCCGGCTGCTGCGCCGCATCTCGGCGCCGGAGGGCGTCCGGCTGGCCTGCCAGATCAGGCCGCACGACGACCTGCAGGTGCAGATCCTGCTCGCCTCGCGCCTGAATGCCGCCGGAGCGCGGACCCTGGAGCCTGACGACGCCATCAACAAGCGTGGCCTGACTGTGGTCGTCGCCGACCTCCGCGCTTTCTCGGCATTGTCCGAACGGCAGTTGCCGCGTGAGCTGATCGGGCTGCTCAACCGCTTCTTCGACGAGATGAGCCAGGCGATCACGGCCCATGACGGGCGCATCGACGCCTTCTACGGTGACGGCTTCATGGCCGTGTTCGGCCTGGAGGGCTCGCAGGCACGCGGCGCACAGGCCGCGATCGCCGCAGCGGCGGATATCGTGCGCGCCGTCGAGGCTCTGAACCGCGAGTTCGGCGCCGCGCTGCCGTTGCCGCTCAGGATCGGCATCGGCATTCACACCGGCGACGCGATCACCGGGGCGGTCGAGAACGACAATCTCGGGCGGCGCGAGATCACCGTCGGCGAGACCGTGATGATCGCGAGCCAGCTCGAATCGGCGACGCGACGCGTGCTGGCCGATGTCGTTGTTTCCGAGGACACGATTCGCACGACCGGGCGCAGCTATGCCGGCACCGCGGCGCTCAAGATCGCGATCAAGGGGCGCGAGAAGCCGCTGACCGCCTATGGCTTCTCCAGCGCGCCTGAACTGGCGCGCCGCAAGCGGGAGGATGCCGCGATGGCGGCGGTGGCCGCGTCCGGAGAGGCGCAGGCCGAGGCGACGGACACGGCGCCATCCGACCCGGAGGAAGCGCGTCGCGACGGGTAGGCGGCGAGAGGCTAGCCTT
This sequence comes from Allobosea sp. CER48, assembly GCF_044752385.1. Classification (NCBI taxonomy): domain Bacteria; kingdom Pseudomonadati; phylum Pseudomonadota; class Alphaproteobacteria; order Hyphomicrobiales; family Alloboseaceae; genus Allobosea; species Allobosea sp. CER48. The sequence continues at coordinate 1,759 of NZ_JBIWYK010000313.1, forward strand.
TGCGCCGGCCCCTGCCTATGGTCCGCCAGCTTTTCGACCACAGCGACCGAGACATGAAGCCCGAACCGCCTCGCGAGGCCTTCCACGACCTGCTGCGCGGCATGGCGGCGCTATCCGGCAACCGCATCGTCGCCGATCTCGCGCGTCTCTACGGCAAGGGCGCGCCGCCGGACCTCTCGATCGCCTGCAACCACAAGCAGATCGCTTCCAAGCAATGGCTCGTCGAGGTGCTGGCGGAGGCCTGTCCGAAGCCCGCCGGCCCCGTCTGGATTCTCGGCGCCTGGTATGGCGTGCTCGGCGCGATGCTCCTGGACGATCCGCGCCTGGCGATCTCGGAAGTCGTGAGCCTCGATGTCGACGAGACCTGCGCGCCGATAGCGGAGATCCTCAACCATCGTCATGTCGCCTCAGGGCGCTTCCGGACCTTGACGGCAGACATGATGGCGCTCGATTTCGCGGCGCAGTCGCCGGTGCCGGGCCTCGTCGTCAACACGAGTTGCGAGCATCTTGCCGACGTTCCCGGCTGGATCGCCAGCCTGCCCGCCGGCCTGCCGCTGGTATTGCAGTCCAACGACTACTACCGCGAACCCGACCATAGCAGCTGCGTGCCCTCGCTGGAGGCGTTCCGCGAGCAAGCGGGGCTGTCGGACGTCTGGTTCGCCGGCGCGCGGCCGACGAAGAACTATACGCGCTTCATGCTGATCGGCCGGCGATGACGACAGGTACGGCGCCGCGTATCGCGGTGGCGATGAAGGGTTATCCGCGGCTGTCGGAAACGTTCATCGCGCAGGAGCTGCTCGGGCTGCAGCAGCGCGGGCTTGGCTTCGAGATCTGGTCGCTGCGTCATCCGACCGACGGTGCCAAGCATCTGATGCACCATCAGATCACGGCCCCGGTACGATACCTGCCCGAGTATCTGCACGACGATCCGCGACGCGTGGCGCGGGGTGTTCTGGGCGCCCTGCGGCAGCCGGGTTTCCGGAAGCTCCTCGCGCTGTTCCTGCGCGATTTCGCCCGGGACAGGACGCGCAACCGCCTGCGTCGTTTCGGGCAGGCCTGCGTCATGGCGCATGAGCTGCCCGCCGATATCCGGCACCTGCATGTCCATTATCTGCACACCCCGGCCTCGGTCATCCGCTATGCGGCCTTGCTGCGCGGCCTGAGCTGGTCCTTCTCGGCGCATGCCAAGGACATCTGGACGACGGCCGATTGGGAGAAGCGCGAAAAGATCGCCGATGCCGCCTGGGGCGTCACCTGCACGCAGGACGGGTTCCGCGAGCTCGGGCGGCTCTCCGACCGGCCGGACAAGGTCTCGCTGGTCTATCACGGGCTCGATCTGGCCCGCTTTCCGCCGCCGGTTCCCCGGTCGGTCCGCGACGGCTCCGACCCGGCCGACCCCGTGCGCTTCGTCACGATCGGGCGTGCCGTGGCGAAGAAGGGCTTCGACGATCTGCTCGCGGCTCTGGCCCAGCTGGACGGCGAACTGCACTGGCAGCTGACGCATATCGGCGGCGGCGAGATGCTGAAGGCCCTGCAGGAGAAGGCGCTCACCCTCGGTCTGGGCGACAGGATCGTCTGGGCGGGACCGAAGCCGCAGGACGAGGTCATCGCTGCCCTGCGGGCCGCCGATCTCTTTGTCCTGCCCTCGAAACAGGCGGGCGACGGCGACCGCGACGGCTTGCCGAACGTCGTCATGGAGGCCGCGAGCCAGGCGTTGCCGATCGTCGCGACGGACTTTGCCGGGATTCCGGAGTTCGTGCGGCCCGGCGTCGAAGGGCTTTTGGTCCGGCCGGGCGACATCGAGGGCCTTGCGGCCGCGCTGGCGGAGCTCGCGTGCTCGCCGCAGCAACGCGGCCAGCTGGGTTACCGGGCGCTCGCGCGGCTGACCGGCTCCTTCTCGGCCGCCGCCGGTCTCGACGAGATCGCCGCACGGCTGCTGGCTTCCAGCGAGGATGTGGCATGAGTGCGACCGTCCTGATCGCGGTGACGCATTTGCTCGGTTCGGGACATCTGGTCCGCGCTGCCAATCTGGCGCGGGCCCTGGCGCGGGATGGCTTCGCCGTCACGCTGGCGAGCGGCGGCATGCCGCTG
>NZ_JBIWYK010000314.1:0-3827 GCF_044752385.1 Allobosea sp. CER48
CCCGCCGCGGGCTATCCGCTCACGGTGGGCGGCGCGAAGAAGAATGTCTACGGCTTCGGCGCGACCGTCGGCGGCGGCGTCGACTGGGCGCTGACCGAAAACCTTTTCCTGCGTGCCGAATACCAGCTGATCCGATTTGCGGACGTGGAAGGCACCACGACGACGGTGAACACCGCGCGTGCAGCGGCGGCCGTCAAATTCTGACGACATCGACGAGCAGGTACTGAAAAGGCCGGGAGACGATCTCCCGGCCTTTTTTATCAGGTCAGCCCGCGCGAAGCGACTTCACTCAGCCGCCTCGACCTCCGGCCGCGCGCGGCCGGCACGCTCGCGCTTGACGAGCTCGGCGACGAGGAAGGCGAGTTCAAGCGCCTGTTCCGCATTCAGGCGGGGGTCGCAGACCGTGTGATAGCGGTCGTTGAGATCGGCGTCGGTCATGCCGCGCGCACCGCCGGTGCACTCGGTGACGTTCTTGCCCGTCATCTCCAGATGCAGGCCACCGGCATGGGTGCCTTCCGCCTGATGGACGGCGAAGAAGTTCTTCACCTCGGTCATGATCAGATCGAACGGCCGGGTCTTGTAGCCGCTCGCCGCCTTGACCGTGTTGCCGTGCATCGGGTCGCAGGACCAGACGACGTTGCGGCCTTCCCGCTTCGTCGCCCGAACGAGCGCCGGCAGGTGATCGAAGACCTTGTCCGCGCCGAAGCGACCGATCAGCGTCAGGCGGCCCGCCTGGTTCTGCGGATCGAGCACCTCGATCAGCTTGAGCAGGCCATCGACGGTGGTCGACGGGCCGCACTTCAGGCCGATCGGGTTCTTGATGCCGCGGAAGAACTCGACATGGGCATGATCGAGCTGACGCGTGCGGTCGCCGATCCAGACCATGTGGCCGGACGTGTCGTACCACTCGCCGGTCGTCGAATCCGTGCGCGTCATCGCCTGCTCGAAGCCGAGCAGCAGCGCCTCGTGGCTCGTGTAGAAGTCGGTCGTGCGCATCTCCGGGTGGGTTTCCGGATCGATGCCGATGGCGCGCATGAAGTCGAGCGCCTCGGTGATGCGTTCGGCGACTTCCTGATAGCGATGAGACTGCGGGCTGTCCTTGACGAAGCCGAGCATCCAGCGATGCGCGTTGTCGAGATTGGCATAGCCGCCGGTGGCGAAGGCGCGGATCAGGTTCAGCGTCGCCGCCGACTGACGATAGGCCTCGAGCTGGCGGCGCGGATCGGGAATGCGCGCTTCCGCCGTGAAGGCGATGTCGTTGACGATGTCGCCCTTGTAGCTCGGCAGCTCGACGTCGCCGATCTTCTCGTTCGGCGCAGAGCGCGGCTTGGCGAACTGGCCGGCGATACGGCCGACCTTCACCACCGGCGAGCCGCCGGCGAAGGTCAGCACCACGGCCATCTGCAGGAACAGCCGGAAGAAGTCGCGAATGTTGTCGGCCGAATGCTCCGCGAAGCTCTCCGCGCAATCACCGCCTTGAAGGAGGAAAGCCTCGCCGGCCGCGACCTTGCCCAACGCCCGTTTGAGCTTGCGCGCCTCGCCTGCAAAAACGAGCGGCGGAAAGCCGGCGAGCTGCTGCTCGACCGCCTTCAAGGCTGCCTGGTCCGGATATTCCGGAATCTGCTGGGCGGGCTTGGCCCTCCAGCTCTCTGGCGTCCACCGCTCGGACATTTGATGACTTGCTCCTGACTTCGAGATCGCGCGTCGTTTACCTCTTCGTAGCGCGAAGGGGCGGCTATACACCCAAGCAACCGCAATGACCACCGTCGTGCGCTCTCGGGATCCGGGCCCGGTTCGGAGAACGAACCTGGCGGAAAACATTGGCCGCCTTCCGGCCTATCCTGCCCGCGGGGAGCGCATCGTCACCAGTTCCTCGGCGGCGCTGGGATGCAGAGCGACGGTGCGGTCGAAATCGGCCTTGGTCGCTCCCATCGTTATCGCGATCGCGACGGCTTGGACGATCTCGCCGGCGTCGTGCCCGAGAATATGGACCCCCAGCACCCTGTCGTTCGCAGCATCGACCACGAGCTTCATGTAGGTGCGCTCGTGCCGCCCCGAAATGGTGGCCTTCATCGGGCGAAACCCCGACTCGAAGACCTTCACCTCATGCCCGGCATCGACCGCCTGCCCTTCCGACAACCCCACCGTTCCCACCTCCGGCGTGGTGAAGACCGCCGAGGCAACCGTGGCGTGATCGACCGTCCAGCTGCGGCTGCCGAAGGTGCTGTCGGCGAAGGCGTGGCCCTCGCGGATCGCGACCGGCGTGAGGTTGACGCGGTTGGTCACGTCGCCGACGGCATGGATCGACGGCACATTGCTGGTCGAGGCCGCATCGACCACGATCTCGCCGAGCGGGCCGCGCACGACGCCGGCCTTGTCGAGGCCCAGCCCCCGCGTGTTCGGCCGGCGCCCGGTGGCGACGAGCACGACATCGGCCTCGATCGGCGCACCCTGGGCGCAGTGAGCGCGGCGCGTGCCGTCCGCAAGCTCCTCTATGCGCTCGATCGTGCAGCCCAGCCTCAGGGTGACACCGGCATGGGCGAGCGCGTCGCGCAGGCGAGTGCGGATATCCTCGTCGAAGCCACGCAGGATGTTGTCGCCACGGTGCAGCAGCGTGACGGCAACGCCGAGCCGGGCGAACAGGCTGGCAAACTCGAGCGCGATGTAGCCGCCGCCCACGACGAGCATGCGCCTGGGCAGCGTCGGGAGGTGGAAGACCTCATTGGAGGAAATGCCGAGTTCTCCGCCCGGAATCGGCGGATCGAAGGACGGCCAACCGCCGGTCGCGACGAGGATATGCCGGGCAGTGACGGTTTCGCCGCTCTTGACGAGCCGGACGCTGTGCGGCCCCTCGATGACCGCGCGCTCCTCGCGGACCGCGACCTTCGCACCCTCGAGCCCCTTGCGGTATAGGCCGGAAAGCCGCGTGACCTCGTTCGCCACCGCGTCACGCAAGGTCGGCCAATCGAAGGTCGGCCTGGAATCCAGCGTCCACCCGAAGCCGGCGGCATCCTCGAAATCCTCGGCGAAGCGGCTGGCATAGACGAAGAGCTTCTTCGGCACGCAACCGCGGACCACGCAGGTGCCGCCGATGCGGTCCTCCTCGGCGATCATCACCCGGGCGCCGTGGCCAGCTGCGATGCGCGCGGCGCGCGTGCCGCCGGAGCCTGCCCCGATGACGAAGAGATCGACGTCGAACTCAGCCATGATCTTTTCCTCGCCGTACCGCTGGCCCCGGACCGAACCAGATAATCCCCGCGGCCAGAACCGCAACCCACCAGCCCTGCCAGGCGCCATGCCCGACGACGGAGATCGCGAAGGCCGCGGCGAAGAGCGCCAGGCGCGGCGCCAGATCGACGGCCGGCAGTCTGCGCAACCTTGCCAGCACGAGGACGCCTGCTAGCGCCAGGATGAAGGCGCCGATCGCCCCTGTCTCCGCCCAGGCCTGCAGCGGCATGTCGTGCGGATGCCCGACGCCCAGCAACGTCCTGTGCTCCGGCGGCACCAAGGCCGCTACCGGGTGCTGCTCCATGCTGGCGGAGGAACCGAAGCCCGCGCCGGCTAGCGGCCGCAGCCGCACCACCTCGCCGAAGCTCACCCAGATATCGATGCGGGCCTGCCCGGTTTCCACGGCGAAACGATTCAGGATGGCGGAGGGCAGCCAGCTCTGGGCGGCGACGCCGAGCACCGGCGCCATCGCGAAAGTCAGGACGAAGGCGCAGCCCACGGCCGCCAGCGTCAGGCGCGGCCAATAGGCCGACAGCAGCCAGCAGATCGCACAGACGGCAACGCCCAGCCGCGCCGAGGCGCTCTCCGAGCGCAGGGCG
>NZ_JBIWYK010000315.1:0-3819 GCF_044752385.1 Allobosea sp. CER48
TGCCGTCCGGATTCACGGTCGCGACGCCGGAACCGGCCGGCTGGCCGAGTCCGTAGGTCAGCGGATCGTTCTCGGGGTCGCTCGCCAGCGGCAACGTGCCGTCGAGGCTGCCGTCCTCGGCGACCTCGAAGGCGGCATCGGCGCCGATCGGCGCGTCGTTCACCGGCGTGATCGTGACGCTGATCGGCACGATGACGACGCCGCCATTGCCGTCGTCGACGGTGATCGCGAAGGTGTCGGTGCCGTTGAAATTGGTGTGAGGCGTGTAGACGTAGCTGCCGTCGGCCGCCAGCGAAACCGTGCCGTTGGCGGGCGGCGCCGTCAGGGTGAAGGTCAGAGCGTCGCCATCCGGATCGGTGGCGACGACCGCTCCGGCGATCGGCGTATCTTCGGGCCCGCTCGGTGGCGGAGCCGAGACGACCGGCGGGTCGTTCTCCCCGTCGAGCATGATCGTTGCAACGTCGCTGTCGGTGAGCGGCCCGCCGGCGCCGCTATTGCCGCCGTCATCGGTGAGCATGGTCAGCGTCACGGCGGCGTTGCTGTTAGCTACCGGCTGATAGATAGGCGCGGTGCCGCCGGCGAGATAGGCGTTGAGCGCGTCGCGCGTGCCGCTGAGCACGATCGTGGCCGTGCCCGAGCCGGAGACGGCGACATCGCCCGTCGCGGACGCGGTGAGGCTGCCGGCATCGACGCCGAGGGTCACGGTGATGACACCGGCTCCGGCATCGACATCTGCCACCGAGATGCCGGTGAGCTGTAGCGGCGTGTCCTCGCTGCCCGCGAAAGAAGGCGGCAGGCCGTTGACCGGGGCGTCATTCACGGGACTGACGGTTCCGGTGACCACCGCAGTGGCCTCGAGCGCGCCGTCCGAGACAGTGTAGGTGAAGGACGGCGTGCCGCTGTAGTCGGCATTGGCCGCGAATGTCAGCGATCCGTCGCCGTTCAGGGTGACGATGCCACCGGCGACTGCGACCGAGCCGCCGACCGCGATGGCCTGGTTGTCGATGCGCGTGATCGTCAGCGGGCTGCCATCCGGGTCGCTGTCGTTGCCCAGCGGCGCGATCGTTGCGCTGCCGTCCTCATCGATGGCGAACGCGCCGGGGTCATCCACGGCCACCGGCGCGTCATTGACCGGCGTCACGGTGATCGTCACCACCGCCTGCGCTGTGCCGCCCTGTCCGTCGCTGACGCTGTAGGTGAAGCTGTCGATGCCGTTGAAGTTCGGCGCCGGGGCATAGTCGTAGCTGCCATCCGCGCGGAACGTCAGCGTCCCGTTCGCCGGGCCGCTGACGACCGAGTAGGTCAGCGCGTCGCCGTCGGGATCGCTGTCGCCGCCCGTGACGCTGGCGCCGAGCAAGGGCGTGTCCTCGGCGGTCGTGGCGCTGTCGTTGCCGGCGACCGGAGGCGGATTGGTCACGGTCAGCGTGAAGCTGCGGGAGACGGCGAGGCCGCCAGGATCTGTCGCCGTGACGGTGATGACGTAGACACCGTTGGCGCCGGGGCCGAGGATGCTGGCATCGCTGCGCAACGTGCCGGTGATCTGGCCGGTGGCCGAGATCGAGAGCCCGTCCGGCAGGTCCTCGGCCGAGAAACTCAGCGCGTCGCCCTCGATATCGAAGAAGACGGTCGAGGCGTCGTAGTTCACAGTGCCGGCATCAACGGCCGCGAGCGGCGGCAACACGCCGGCGCCGGGCGCGTCGTTGGCGCCGTCGACCGTGACCGTCAGCGTTGCCGTCGCGGCGCCGCCATTGCCGTCCGAGATCGTGTAGCTCACCGTGGTCTGGCGCTGCTCGCCGAACTGGAGGTCGTCGAAATCGACGCCGGGCGAGAAGATGAAGCTGCCATCGGCGGTAATGACGAAGTTGCCGCCGTTCGAGCCGGCGACCGTGCTGCCGACGCCACCCGAGGCTACGCCGACCCCGACCACCGTCAGGGCATCGCCATCCGGATCGCTGTCATTGCCGGTGACCACACCGGAGATATCGGCATTCTCCTGGGCCGAGGCGCCGTCGTCGACGGCAACCGGGGGGTCGTTCTCGCCCGAGACGGTGACGGTGATGACGTAGCTTTGCGGCGGCGCGATGCCGTCCGACACCGAGTAGGTGAAGCTGTCCGGCCCGCTATAGTCGGCATTCGGCACATAGGTGAAGCTCCCGTCGGAATTGATCGTGACGGTGCCGTGCTCGGGGGCGATCGTGCCCGCCGCATAGGTCAGGGACGGGCCGTCGACATCGGTCGCGACCGGCAGCATGCCGCCGAAGGGCGTGTCCTCGGTGACCTCGATCGCGCCATCCGCGCCGACCGGCGCGTCATTGACCGGTGTCACGGTGACGGTGACGGTCACCGTGACTTCGCCGCCAAGGCCGTCCGAGACGGTGACGTCGAAGGAATCCGTGCCGTTGAAATCGACTGCCGGGCTGTAGCTGTAGCTGCCGTCCGGATTCAGCACGACCGTGCCGTTCGGCGGCTGAGCGACCAGCGTGAAGCTCAGCGCGTCGCCTTCCGCATCGCTGGCTGGGATCGCACCGGTGACGGCTGTGTCCTCGGCCGTGGTGATGCTCGAATCCGAGGCGATCGGCGGATCGTTCGTGCCGGTGACGGTGATGCGGAGGACGGCGCTCGCCACGCCGCCTTCGCCGTCCGAGACGGTATAGGCGATGCTGGTCTCGCGAGTTTCGCCCGCGGCGAGATCGTCGAAGGCCGTGCCGGGGTCGAAGCTGTAGCTGCCATCGGCGAGGATGGTGAAGCTGCCGCCATTCGAGCCGGCAGCCGGCGCGCCGACGCCGTTGCCGCTCGCGCCGACGGCAATCACTGTCAGCGCATCGCCATCCGGGTCGGTGTCGTTGCTCACGACATTGCCCGTGGCGCTCTCGTTCTCGCCGGTGCCGCCGGCATCGTCCACCGCAATCGGCCCCGGATTGGTCACGGTGATGGTGAAGGTCCGGCTGGCGCTGTTGCCCGCCGGATCCGCCGCGGTGACCGTGACGCTGTAGATGCCGCCGCCGAGCTGCGAGGCGGAGCTGTCGACAAGGCCGGAAATCACGCCGTCGGCCGAGATCGTCAGCCCCTCGGGCAGTCCGGTCGCGGTGAAGCCGAGAGCGTCGCCATCGGGGTCCGAGAAGGCGCCGGAGACATCGACGTTCGGCGCCTGGCCATCGACCATGGCGAGGTCGGGTAAGGGGCCGGCGACAGGATCGTCCTCGACCGGCAGCACCGTGATCGTGACGGTATAGGTCACGGTCGCGGTGCCGTCGCTGACCGTATAGGTGAAGCTGTCCGGCCCGGAATAGTCGGGATTCGGCGTGTAGACGTAGGCGCCGCCGGCACTGATCCTGACGGTGCCGTTGCCGGCCTCGCCGACCAGCGCATAGGTCAGGGTGTCGCCGTCCGGGTCGGTCGCGACCGGCAGGGCGCCGGTGGCTTGCGTATCCTCGTCGAGCGAGATCGAGGCGTCGCTGCCGATCGGGGCATCGTTCTGGCCGGTGACGGTGATGCTCAAGGTTGCCGTCGCGACGCCGCCATTGCCGTCGGAGATGGTGTAGCTGATGCCGGTGACGCGCTGCTCGCCGAGTTGCAGATCATCGAAAGCCGTGCCGGGATCGAAGCTGTAGCTGCCGTCGGCCTGCAGCACGAAAATGCCGCCGGCGCTGCCGGCGACGGGGTTGCCGAGATTGTCGGCGCTGCCGGCGACCGCGACGACGCCGAGCGCATCGCCCTCAGGGTCGCTGTCATTGCCCAGCACGCCCGGGGCGGCGCCGGTGATGATCGCATTCTCGGTCGTCGTGGCCGTATCGTTCACCGCGACAGGCGCTGTGTTGG
>NZ_JBIWYK010000316.1:0-3791 GCF_044752385.1 Allobosea sp. CER48
TTCTGAAATTCGTTCCACAGGCCAACCTGACCGCTCTCGACCCGATCTGGACGACGGCGACCGTGACCAACAATCACGGCTACTTCGTCTTCGACACGCTTTATGGCGGCGATCTCGACCTGAAGCCTCAGCCGCAGATGGCCGAAGGGCACGAGATCTCGGCCGACGGCAAGACGTGGCGCATCAAGTTGCGGGAAGGGCTGGCTTTCCATGATGGCGCGCCGGTGAAACCGGCCGACTGCATCCAGAGCATGAAGCGCTGGTGCCAGCGCGATCCTTACGGGCAGCTGCTGGCCAAGGTCGTCGAGGCCTGGAACGCGCCTGACGATCGCACCATCGAGATCAAGCTGACCCGGCCTTTCCCGATGATGCTCGACCTGCTCTCCAAGGCCGACAATCCACCCTTCATCATGCCGGAGCGTCTGGCGCAGACAGACGCGACCAAGCAGGTGGCGGAGGTCGTCGGCTCCGGGCCCTACAAGTTCGTCGCCGGCGAGTTCGTCACGGGCAGCCGGGCCGTCTACGAGAAGTTCGACGGCTACAAGCCGCGCAGCGAGCCGCCGAGCCGCAATGCCGGCGGCAAGGTCGCGAATTTCAAGCGGATCGAATGGCACATCCTGCCGGATCCGGCGACGGCGGCTGCGGCGCTGAGCACCGGCGAGGTGGACTGGTGGGAGCGCCCGCTCGCCGATCTTCAGCCGATGCTGGCGAAGAACGCCGACATCAAGCGCGAGGTGATCGACAAGGCCGGACGCGGTGCGATCATCCGGCTCAACCACCTGCAACCTCCGTTCAACAATCCGAAGGTGCGCGCCGCCGTCCGCATGGCGGTGAAGCAGGAGGACTACATGCGCGCCGCCCAGGGCGACGACACCGAGATGTGGCAGGTCTGCCGCAATCTCTGGTGGCGCGGCACGCCCTACTATACCGGCGAGCAGGAAGACCTGATGCCGCAGAGCCTGGAGAAGGCCAAGGCCGCGCTCAAGGACTCCGGCTACAAGGGCGAGAAGGTCGTCATCATCAACCCGACCGACTTCCCGGATATCGGCCCGCTCGGCGAGGTCACCTACGAACTGCTCAAGCAACTCGGCATGAATGTCGAGATGGCCGCGAGCGACTGGGGCACGGTCATCCAGCGCCGCAACAGCCGCGAGCCGGTCGAGAAGGGCGGCTGGAGCATCTTCCACACCACCGGCTCCGCCGTCGGCTGGGGCAATCCGGCGCTGTCCAACCTCGTGCGCGGCCAGGGCGAGAAGGGCTGGTTCGGCTGGTGGACGAGCGAGAAGGCGGAGGCCCTGGCCGAGCAATGGCTCTACGCACCCGACGAAGCCGCGCAGAAGAAGGTCGCGGCGGAGCTCGGCCGGCTGGCGCTCGAGGAATGCGCGACCATTCCGCTCGGCCAGTTCGTGATCCGCACGGCCTATCGGAAGAACCTGACCGGCATGCTGGCTGGCTCGGCGCCCTATCCCTGGGGGCTGAAGCGGGCCTGACGCAGCAAGGCCGGGGCGGGCCCTGCCCGCCCCGTAGCGTGCGGCTCAGCGCCGGGCCGCGACGGCTGCCGACCAGGGCGATGCCGCGTCGCTGGAAGCCTCGGCACCGTCGCGGTCGACGGTGATGAAGTTCGGGCAGGCGAAATTGATCGGCATGACAGCGTGCTCGGCAAGTGTCGTCGGTCCGGCCTGCTCGAGCGCCCCGAGCGTCTCGGCCGGCAGCCGCAGATCGGCGGTGGTGGAATCCGGGCCCGAGATGTCGATGCGCGGCTGGTGGGCCGTTTCCTCGGTGGACATGCCGAAGTCGAGCTGCCAGGCGAGCGTCTGGTAGACGCTGGCCAGGATGCGTCGCCCGCCGGAGGAGCCGGCGGCGAGGCGTGGCCAGCCGCCATCTTTCGGCGTCACCACGACCGGGCACATGTTGCAGAGCGGGCGCGCGCCGGGCGCGATCGCATTGGCGCTGCCGGGGCGCGGGTCGAACCACATCATGCCGTTGTTCATCAGCACGCCGGTCGAGGGCAGCACGACGCGGCTGCCCATCGAGGACAGCAGGGTGGTGGTGACGGCGACGAGATTGCCTTCGCCATCGACGACGGTGAGATGCGTGGTGCAGGTATCGCCCGGCTCCTTGGCGGCCGTCGCGGCGCCGAGTCCGTCAAGGCGCTCGCGATAGGCCTGCCGCATGACGCGCGAGAGCTGCGCGAACCAGGCAGGCGAAGGACCTTCGCCGTCGATCTCCGCATCGGCCATGCCTGCGATCACGCGCTCGAGCGTCGGGGCGGCGGTGAGGCCGCCGGCGGTATGGATGAGATGGCTGCCGCGCCAGTCGATCGTCGGAGAGGGGCGCAGCCGGGCCTCGCAGCCGGCCAGATCCCGCTCGTCCACCACGCCGCCGGCCGCGGCGACGTCGGCAGCGAGGCGGCGGGCGACGTCACCGCGATAGAAGTCGTCGAGTCCGGCCTCGGCCAGCCGCTCCAGCGTTTCTGACAGCTTGCCCAGGGGCATGAAGCCGGGCGTGCCCTGATAGGGCGGCACGGGCGGCAATCCGCCTGGCAGATAGATGCGCGCGCTCTCCTCGTAGAGCCTGAGCACCGAGGCCGAGGAGGCGATCTTGAGCGTCGTGTACCAGTCGGCCGGCAGGCCGCGCCGGGCGAGGGCGATCGCCGGGGCAAGGATATCCGCCAGCGGGAGCGCGGAGCCGAAGGCATCCTTCAGTTTGGAATAGCCGGCGACGGACGACGGAACGCAGAAGGAGAGGGGGCCGTGGATGTTGCGGTCGCCGACGACCTCAGGCCAGGTGAAGAGGTCCTTCTTCATCTCGCCGGTGAGGGGATAGTCGGCAGGGTCTGCGCGGTGCGGCGCGATCGGTCCGAAGTCGACAACCTGCGCCTGGCGCTCGCCGGCCTTCAGCACCACCGCGAAGCCGATGCCGCCGAGCCCGCTGTTCCAGGGCTCGACAGCAGCGAGCGCGAAGCAGGCGGCGACGGCGGCGTCGGCGGCGTTGCCGCCCTGTTCGAGAATCGCGGCTCCCGCCTCCGCGGCCTCGCGGCTCTGCGAGACGACGATGCCGTGCCGTCCGCGGGCGGCAGGCTTGGTCAGAAGCCAGTTCTGGCTGCGATAGGGGCGGGCTGCTTCGGCCATGCTGGCGACCTCGGGCGATTGCGGAGGTCGCCATACTGCATGCCGCTTCCGGCAGCGTCGAATGCGTCGTGGCGGGCGGGGAGCCGCGCCGCGTGCAGGGCGGGGGCGGTCAGAACACGTTCGGGTAGATGTAGCGGACGATCACGCTCTGGATGAAGTAGATGATCAGCAGCAGGATGATCGGAGAAATGTCGATGCCGCCGAGATTCGGCAGGCGATCCCGGATCGGGCGCAGAACCGGTTCGGTGATGCGGTAGAGCGAATCCCAGACGGTGGAGACGAACTGGTTGCGGGTGTTGATGACGTTGAAGGCGATCAGCCAGCTCAGCACGGCCGAGGCGATCAGAATCCACACATAGATCTGCAGGGCGAGCAGAACCACGTCGAGAACGGCACGCATCGATCTTCCTTTTGCGCCTGTCCGGAAAGGGTTCGCTGAATATCGTCTGCACCCGCCAAAACAATTGGCGGAAGTGATTGACATCCACGCGGCGCACAGCCTAGAAGGCCAGCGCCTTGGGGCTGTAGCTCAGATGGGAGAGCGCTGCAATCGCACTGCAGAGGTCAGGGGTTCGAATCCCCTCAGCTCCACCAAGGTTCCTCCCGAAATCGTCGCCCACGTAGATTGCGCCTGAACGCCGTCCGTTGATGTCGGCAGGC
>NZ_JBIWYK010000317.1:0-3778 GCF_044752385.1 Allobosea sp. CER48
CGCATCACTTGAACCCGAGGGTACGGGCGACGAAGAGATTGTCGATGTCGAGCGTCACCCCACCGATCTTCTCGGAGGCGACTATCAGGCCGACATCGTAGGAATTGGTCGGGATGCCAAAAGCCTCGTCGACCAGCACGCGGTTGAGATTGTCATAGGCAGCCTTGACCTCGGCCTCGCTGCCGGCCGTGCCGTCCACCCTGGCGATCGCCGCCACGTAGTCGGGATGCGGATGCGGATCCTTGAGGATCGGATTGCCCGAGGTGCGATAGATCGAGTTGGTCGCGACGCGCGACGGGAATTTCTGGACATTGCCGACGGCGCCGAAAGTCGCAGCGAAATCGCCACCCAGCAACGCCGTGACGTATTCGGCCCCCTGTCGCATGTCGAGTTCGACTGGAATTCCCACCTTCTGCAGGGACCCCTGCACGATCTGGCTGATCGCAACGGAGGCCTCGTCGCTGCCATTCACCAGCAGCTTCCAGTTCTTCATCTCGTCTGCGGACAGGCCGGAAGCGGCGATCAGCTTCTTCGCCTTGTCGAGGTCGTATCCATTGGACTTGGTATAGCCGTCGTCGAAAGCCGGGCTCGCGGGTGCCCAGGGCAGCGCCACGACCTTGCCCATGCCGGCATAGCCAACGCGCAGTATGCTTGCCCGGTCCATCAGGTGGTTGAAGGCCTGGCGGAACGACTTGTTGCGGAAGGGTCCACGCGTCGAATTGATGCGAAAGACCTGCACCAGCTGCCCCGGCCCGGCGAACACCTGATAGCCCGCCCCCTTCAGCCTGACGGCGCTGCGCGATGAACCGTTGTAGACGATGTCCACGGCACCCGATTCCAGAGCGGCGCTCGCGGCGGCGTCCTCGCTGAACACGGTGAAGACGAGATCCTGCGCGATCGGCTGCTTCTCGCGCCAGTATTTCGGATTGGCCTTGAGGGTGAGGCTCTGGCCCACCGCGCGGTTCACCAGCGTATAGGGGCCGGTGCCGGCCGGCACGGTCTCGACCGTGTCGATGCCCTTCGGGTCGATCGGAATCAGGAATTGCAGAAGGTCGAGGATCTGTCGGTCGGGTACCGGCGCCTTGAAGTTGATTGTGACCGTGCGCTCGTCCGGCGCCGACCAGTCCTTGACGATCGACATGGTCGCGAAGACGTTCTTGCCGCGCTTGGGATCGGCCCCCTTCTGAAGGGTCGCGAGCACGGAATCGGCCTTGAACGGCGTGCCGCTGTGGAAGGTCACGCCATCGCGCAGCTTCAGCGTCACGGAGCTCTTGTCCGGGGCGATCTTCCACTCGGTCGCGAGGCTCGACTCCGGCTTACCCTCGGGCGTGTATTCGATCAGGCTGTCGTAGAGGTTCTTGATGACGTGGAAATTGACGGTCGAGAGCTGTTGCGGATCGTAGTTCGCGAGCTCGCTCAGCACGGCCACGCGCAACGTCCCGCCCTTGAGCTGCTGGGCAGAAGCCGGCAGCGCCGCCGCCAGAGGGGCTGATGCCGCAAGGGCGAGGCTGGTCATGCAGAATTGACGTCGCGACAGCTTTGTCATCGCTTTCCCCTCTCTTCTTGATTGTCATGCGTCGTTCAGGCGGTCCCCGCTCCCGGCTGGGACGAGTGCGCCCGCCAGTCGCTTATTGTCTCCAGAGGATAGACCGGGCGCGGAATCCGCCGCCACGGGAGGGTGAAGACATCCGATTGACCGGGCCCTCGCGTATCGGCGCGGACAAGCCCGGATGCGATCCGATCGAAGTACTGGAAGTTCGAAGCCGTCTTGAGCACCGCCATCTTGTACTCGGAGAGGTCGATGCCGAAGGCCTCGTAGACATCGGGCACGTTGCCGGCGACGCCGCGCAGTTCCGAGATCAGCAGCGTCACCGGCCCGACATCGAAGACGGCGACCCGGCCCATGTCGACTTCCGGCTGGTGGTTGAAGTTCAGCGGGATCGCCCCGCCGCCGAGCTTCCGCACCTTGCCCGTCACCGTCAGCGGCTTGAAGAAGGCCGTCGCCGCGTCCCCGCCGAGCGGCAGCGTCACCTCCGCGCCCTCTCCTGCGGCCGTCAGCGTCGCGACGGCCTGCGGCGAGATCAGCGGGATCAGGGCCTTGCTCCTGATGCCGAGCCGCAGCATCGACTCCAGCAGAAGGTTGCTGTCGCCGGCCGCGCCGCCGAAGACCGTATCACCGGTGTCGCTCAGCACGATCATGCCGCGCGGAGCCGCGTCGGCCTTGCGCACGGCGTCATCGACGGAGACCGCTTCGCGCAGCTGGAAATCGTCGCGCATGGACCAGGCGAGATCGGCAAGCTCGTCCGCGAGTTTCTCGGCCAGCGCCTGGTCGCCGTCGGTGACGACGATCGTCGACCAGCCGCCCTCGGCGACATCGAGCCAGGGTTGCATCGGATAATTCGACGCCTGCAGGACGCGCCTGTCGGCTTCCAGAGCCCGCGCCCGGTCGAACCAGATCTTCATCGGCCCCTTCGAAGTCAGGAATTGTTCCTGATGCGAGAGCAGCGGGATCTTGCGCCAGGCCATCACCGGCCTGCTCTTCTCCCCGAGGATGCGCAGCAACACCTCAGTGCCGACCTTGCCGGTGTCGAAGACATCGTGGGGCTGTGTGCGGTGCCCGACGATGGCCGTGCAATTGGCCATGATCTTCTGCGTGACGTTGGCGTGGTGATCGAGCCCGAGCAGGATCGGGACGTCCGGGCCGAGAATGCGGCGGCACAGCTCCGCCTGTTCGCCTTCGACATCGTCGATGCCTTCCGCGGCGCAAGCGCCGTGCAGATGCAGAACGAGGCCGTCGATCGGCCCGGCCATTTCGAGGCCCGCCCTGATCTTCGCCTGGAAGAAGTCGAAGGCCTCGCGCGATATACGCCCGCCAGCGACAGCCCAGGCCCGGATGATCGGGATCGTCTCGATGTCGAGCCCGGACTCGCGAACCGCGGCGTAATGGCCGCCGATCTGGCCGATCTCGCTGAAATGCCGGACGATCTCCTCGCCTTCATAGAGGCCGAACGCCTCGAAATCGGAGAGCGTGGTCAGTAGCGGATTGAAGTCGTTGGTCTCCTGAACGATGTGGATCAGAGCCAGGCGCACGGCGACCTCCCGGAAGGCGACTTCGAACGGCGAAACGGTCTGTCGATGCTGCGTGGATCCGTACCGTCCGGGGCCCGGCGGACCCTGAAAGCGACCCGCGCAGCCCCAAAAGCCTAGTAGTCGCAGATATTTCGCGTCAAGGATCAGACGTTCCGCGAGAAGAAACCACGGAACGCTTCATCAGAAGAACGTCCTGATCGCGCCGGTCACGCGATAGTCGTCGTCGACGAGCATCAGCACGGCCCATTTGTCGAAGGTGGTGCAGGGATGGCCGATGCCGAAGGCGACCATGTCTCCGACCCGCAGCGGGCTCTCCTCCGGCGTGCCGAGATGGCAGTGCTGGTCGTTGAGCGCCAGAACCGCATGTCCCGGAGGCATCGGCTCGGGGCGCTGCATCGCGCCGCCCGGCCGGTACCAGCGGAGCGGCACCGGCAGGCCGGAATCGTAGCTGATGTCGCGCTTGCCGACGGTGAGCAGGCTGCGCCCACGCTCCGGCCGCGACTGGACATGGGCCCAGACCTCGAGCGCCGGTTCCAGCCCGCCCGGCGGCAACGTCAGGCTTGTCTCCAGCCTGATGCGCTGGAACGCGGCCGAGTACACCGTGGAATCATGCGTCAGGTAGCATCCGGAGCGCAGTACCTTGATGACCGGCCGGCTGAAGGCCGCAGCGTTGAAGGCCTCGCCGGCA
>NZ_JBIWYK010000318.1:0-3764 GCF_044752385.1 Allobosea sp. CER48
GCGGAAGAAGGCGCCCTGAGCCGGGCGGTCGGCACGGCTCAGGGAATGGCGAGCGATCAGCCGCCGATGTTGAACGCAGCGAGCGCCGCCATGTTGACGATGTCGGTGTCCTTGGCGCCGAGCGGCACGATCTGCACGGGCTTGTCGAGGCCGACGATCAGCGGGCCGATCACGGTCGCGCCGCCGAGTTCCTGCAGAAGCTTGGTCGAGATCGAGGCCGAGTGGAACGCGGGCATCACCAGCACGTTCGCCGGTCCGGACAGGCGGCAGAACGGGTACTGGCTCATGACCTCGCGGTTGAGCGCGACGTCCGCAGCCATTTCGCCGTCATACTCGAAATCGACGCGCTGGCTGTCGAGGATCGCGACCGCCTCCCGCACCTTCTCGGAGCGCTCCCCGGCCGGATGGCCGAAGCTCGAGAAGGCGAGCATGGCGACCTTGGGCTCGTAGCCGAGCCTGCGGCCGACTCCGGCCGCCTCGATGGCGATCTCCGACAGCGCCTGCGCGGTGGGCATCTCGGTGATGGCCGTGTCGGCGACAAGGACGGTGCGGTCACGCGAGATCACGATCGAGACGCCGATCACGCGGTGTCCCGGCTTCTCGTCGATGACGCGGCGGACCTCTTCCAGCGCGATCGAATAGTTGCGGGTCACGCCCGTCACCATCGCATCGGCGTCGCCGAGCGCGACCATCGCGGCCGCGAAGTGGTTGCGGTCCTGGTTGATCAGGCGCTGGCAATCGCGGAAGAGGTAGCCCTGCCGCTGCAGCCGCTCGTAGAGATATTGAGCATAGGCGCTGTTGCGGTGGGAGAGCCGGGCGTTCTGGATCGAGATGCCCTTGGCCTCGAGATCGACGCCGAGGAAGGTCGCGGTCTCGTAGATGCGGTCCTCGCGGCCGACGAGGATGGCCTGGCCCAGCTCCTGGTTGACGAAGGACGCTGCGGCGCGGATCACCTGCTCCTCCTCGCCCTCGGCGAAGACGACGCGCTTCGGATAGCGCTTCACCCGCTCGAAGATGCGGTTGAGCGTGCCGGCGATCGGGTCGCGCCGCGCCGAAAGCTGTGCCTTGTAGGCCGTCATGTCGACGATCGGCTTGCCGGCGACGCCGGATTCCATCGCCGCCCTGGCCACGGCCGCAGGAACGACCTGAATCAGCCGCGGATCGAACGGGACGGGGATGATGTATTCCTTGCCATAGCGCGGGCGCGCGCCCTGATAGGCTGCGGCGACCTCGTCCGGCACGTCCTCGCGGGCGAGCATCGCCAGCGATTCCGCCGCCGCGATCTTCATCTCCATGTTGATCGTGGTCGCGCGCACGTCGAGCGCCCCACGGAAGATGAACGGGAACCCGAGGACGTTGTTGACCTGGTTGGGATAGTCGGACCTGCCGGTCGCCATGATCGCGTCGTCGCGCACCGCGGCAACCTCTTCCGGCGTGATCTCCGGATCGGGATTGGCCATGGCGAAGATGATCGGGTTCGGCGCCATCGAGGCGACCATCTCCTTGGTCACCGCGCCCTTCTGCGACAGCCCGAAGAAGGCGTCGGCCCCTTCCAGCGCCTGCGCCAGCGTGCGCCGGTCGGTGACGGCGGCATGGGCCGACTTCCACTGGTTCATGCCCTCGGTGCGGCCCTGGTAGATCACGCCCTTGGTGTCGCAGAGGATGACGTTGTCGGGCTTGAAGCCCATCGCCTTGAGCAGCTCGATGCAGGCGATGGCCGCCGCGCCGGCGCCGTTGATGACGAGCTTGGTCGACTTGATGTCGCGCTCGGTCAGGTCGAGCGCGTTGACCAGGCCGGCGGCGGCGATGATCGCGGTGCCGTGCTGGTCGTCATGGAAGACCGGGATGTCCATCAGCTCGCGCAGGCGTTGCTCGATGATGAAGCACTCGGGAGCCTTGATGTCCTCGAGATTGATGCCGCCGAAGGACGGGCCGAGATAGCGCACCGCCTCGATGAACTTCTCCGGGTCCTCGGTGTCGACCTCGAGGTCGATCGAATCGACGTCTGCGAAGCGCTTGAACAGGACGGACTTGCCTTCCATCACCGGCTTCGAGGCGAGGGCGCCGAGATTGCCGAGCCCGAGGATGGCGGTGCCGTTCGAGATCACCGCGACGAGGTTGGAGCGCGTCGTGTAGTCGTAGGCGCGCGAGGGATCCTCGGCGATGGCCAGCACCGGCACGGCGACGCCCGGCGAATAGGCCAGCGACAGGTCGCGCTGCGTCGCCATCGGCTTGGTCGGCACCACCTCGAGCTTGCCCGGCCGCCCCTGCGAGTGGAACAGCAGGGCTTCCTGGTCCGTGAAGGTCGGGCGCGTTCTCTTGTTCGTCGGGCGGTCGTTCATCGATGCGTCTTTTCTTGTGCGTTTCCTCGGGGGGATCTGACCATACGGCGCGGCGCCCGCAGATCACAAGCGGCGACTGCGTCACAGAACTCTTGCCGAGGGCGCCGGCGGGGAAGGCTAGAAGCGGTTGCGCACGCTGCGGGCGAATTCGCCGACATAGCGATCGAGAGCCTCGGTCTGCTCGTCGACCTTGCGGGCGGCGTCCGCCACGCCCACGGCGGCGTCTCCGGTGTCGCGCGCCTCGGCGCCGACCGTGCCGACATTGGCGGTGACGGCACCCGCGCTGAGCGCGACGGCCTGCGCGTCGGCCGCGATGGTCGATGCGATGTCGGCTTGGCGGCTGACGACGGAGGCGATCGCGCCGGATGTCTGTTCGATCGCCGTCATCGTGCCCTCGATATGGGCCACCGCGTCGAAGGCCGTCGAAGCGGCGCCGCGAATGTCGGCCAGCGTTTCCGCGATGTCACGGGTCGCCTTCTGGGTCTGCTCGGCGAGCGTCTTGACCTCTCCGGCGACGACCGCGAAACCCCGCCCTGCCGCGCCGGCGCGTGCGGCTTCGATCGTGGCGTTGAGCGCGAGCAGGTTGGTGCGGGCAGCGATCTCCTCGATGAAGTCGAGGACGGCACGAACCTTGTCAGCCGCTTCCGTCAGCCCTGCGACGTCGCTGCGCGTGCTGCGGACATAGCTGGCCGCGGCGCGGGCCGTCTCGTCGGCGTGGCGCGTCTGGCGGGTCAGTTCCCGGATCGAGGCCTCGATCTCCTCCGCCGCGACTGCGAGATTGCCGACGCGTCGGGAGGCGCTTTCGGCCTCGCGCGTCACGCTCTCGGCGCTCAGCGTCGTCCTGGTGGCGTTCTCGACCATCTGGCTTGCGGCATCGTGCATGCCGCGCATCGAGGAGCTGACGTCGGAGAGGGCCCTCCCGACGGTGCGTTCGAGATCGCCGGCAAGCTCGTCGAGCGCGCTCTTGCGCAGCGTTTCGATTTCGGCACGCCGCGCTTCCAGGGTCTTCTCCGCGGTGATGTCGAGCAGGATGCCGTCCCAGATCAGAGTCCCGTCGGCAAGCCGCCGCTTGGTCGACTCGCTGCGCAGCCAGACGAGGCCGCCGTCGGGCGCGTGGTAGCGGCCCTCGAAGCGCCAGAACGTCTCGGTATCGTACTGCTCCCGCCGCAACTGCTCGAACCGGGCTCGGTCCTCGGGGATGAGCTTCCCGAGCCAGATCTCGGGGTCGCGCTCCACCTGCTCCTTGGTGATGCCGAGCAGCTTGTCGATGGCGAAGGAGGCGAAGCGATAGAAAATGGTCCCGTCCGGCCGCATGATCCGCTGGTAGAGGGTGCCGGGCGCGCGGTCGATCAACGTGCGCAGCCGATAGGCCGTCTCGCGTTTCTCCCGGTCGTTGATGATGATCATGCCGGTCAGGACGAT
>NZ_JBIWYK010000319.1:0-3759 GCF_044752385.1 Allobosea sp. CER48
AAGGCTAGATTCTCCCCGTCGATCGGCGGCCGCCAGGCTGCAACTGATGGAGAGAACCATGCCCCTGATCCGGATTTCCATGCGGCGCGGCCGCCCCGCCTCCGAGCCCGCAGCGATCATCGATGGTGTCTACAAGGCGCTGCGGGAGACTTTCGAGGTGCCGGAGAAAGATCTCTTCGCCGTCGTCCACCAGCATGACGCCGACGAGTTCGTCTTCGATGCCAACTACTTCGGTTTCAATCGGACTGCGGGGCTGGTGATCATCCAGATCACCGTCGCGAATACGCGGGGCGTTACGCAGAAGAAGAAGCTCTATGCTGCGATCGCGGAGAACCTGGCTCGCGAGCCGGGCCTGAAGCCGGACGACGTTTTCATCAACCTGGTGGAGGTCAAGCGCGAGGATTGGTCCTTCGGCGGCGGGATCGCCCAGTACGTCGCGTGAGACAGACCGGTCGTCTTCTGCGGCGCCTGGGCGGGCGCCGAGAGACAGATGGCGACAGCGCGCTGGTCTTGATAGGAGGCCAAGCGCGCTGCGGCGCATTTCCTTCCTTTGCGCGACTGGCTTAAGTCCGGTTCATGGAATGGACCGACGAGGGTACGATCATCGGCGTCAAGGCTCACGGAGAAAGCGCCGTGATCCTCGAGGTGATGACGCGCGAGCACGGTCGCCACCTCGGCCTCGTCAGGGGCGGGCGTTCCGCGAAGGCGCAGCCGCAATTGCAGCCCGGCAACCATGTCTCGTTGGTCTGGCGCGCCCGGCTCGACGAGCATCTCGGCGAGTACAAGGTCGAGCTTCTGGCCTCCCACGCCGCCCGATTGATGGAAGTGCCGATTGCGCTCTACGGGCTGGGAACGATTGGCGGGCTTCTGCGCCTGCTGCCGGAGCGGGATCCGCATCCCGGCCTTTATGAAGGACTTGCCGTCCTCATCGCCCATCTCGACGAGCCGCGCTTCGCGCCGGCACTCGTCGTCCGCTTCGAACTCGCCATGCTCGCCGAGCTCGGCTTCGGTCTCGATCTGTCGCGCTGCGCGGCGACCGGATCCACCGACGACCTCACCCATGTCTCGCCGAAATCGGGCAAGGCGGTCAGCCGGCGGGCCGCGCAGCCCTATCTCGACCGGCTGCTGGCGCTGCCGGCCTTCCTGGTCGAGGGGCAGGGGGGGCGTGAGCCTTCACCGGCCGAATTGCTGGCGGGCTTCACGCTGACCGGGTACTTCCTGCGCCGGCACCTGTTCGATCCGCGCGGCCTGCAGGAGCCGCCGGAGCGGTTGCGGCTGGTCGAGCAGGCGGTGCGTGCCGCCGGCAACATGCCGGAGGCGGATTCATCCACCGATTGAGCACGCAACGCTGCCGCCGGCGTTTGCACGCATGGCGGCGTACCTGCATTGTTCTGGCGGGCTGATTCGCGCTGTGCCATAGAGAGCGCGCGAATTTTCGACGAAACGAGGGCTGACGAAGCATGGGCAAACCGGTCGATCCGCCGCCGGAGGATGAAGCCGAGCGCATCGATCTGAAATCGGCGCTCGAGGAGCGCTATCTCGCCTATGCGCTTTCCACCATCATGCACCGCGCCCTTCCGGATGCGCGCGACGGACTGAAGCCCGTCCATCGCCGCATCCTCCACGCCATGCGGCTGCTCAGGCTCGATCCGGGCCAGGTCCATAAGAAGTGCGCCCGCATCGTCGGCGACGTCATCGGTAAGTTCCACCCGCATGGCGACCAGTCGGTCTATGACGCGCTGGTCCGTCTCGCGCAGGATTTCGCCCAGCGTTACCCGCTCGTCGACGGACAGGGCAATTTCGGCAACATCGACGGCGATAATGCCGCTGCCTATCGCTACACCGAAGCGCGGATGACCGAGGTCGCGCGCCTGCTCCTCGATGGTATCGACGAGGATGCGGTCGACTTCCGCGAGACCTACAACGGTGAGGACGAGGAACCGATCGTCCTGCCGGCCGCCTTCCCGAACCTGCTCGCGAACGGCTCGCAGGGCATTGCGGTGGGCATGGCGACCTCGATTCCGCCGCACAACGCGGCCGAACTCTGCGACGCCGCGCTTTACCTGATCCAGCATCCGGACACATCTTCCGAACAGCTCATGACCTTCGTGCCCGGACCGGACTTCCCGACCGGCGGCATCATTGTCGAGAGCCGGGCGTCGATGGCGGAGACTTATCGCACCGGCCGCGGCGCCTTCCGCACCCGTGCGCGCTGGCATGTCGAGGATCAGGGGCGCGGGACCTGGCTCGCCGTCGTCACCGAGATTCCCTACATGGTCTCGAAGGGCCGGCTGATCGAGAAGATCGCCGAGCTTCTCAACGACAAGAAGCTCCCGCTCGTCGCCGATCTGCGCGACGAGTCGGCCGAGGATATCCGGATCGTCATCGAACCGCGCGCCCGCAACGTCGATGCCAACCTGATGATGGAATCGCTGTTCAGGCTCTCGGAACTCGAAGCGCGCATTCCGATGAACATGAACGTGCTCACCGGCGGGCTGGTGCCGCGCGTGCTTGGGCTTGCCGAGGCCCTGCGCGCCTGGCTGGACCACCGCCGCGAGGTGCTGCAGAGGCGCTCGCGCTTCCGTCTCGGCCAGATCGAGAAGCGGCTCGAAATCCTGCGCGGCCTGCTGATCGTCTATCTCGACCTCGACCGGGTGATCAAAATCATCCGCGAGGAGGACGAACCGAAGCTCGAGCTGATGAAGGTCTTCGACCTCACAGAGGTGCAGGCCAATGCCATTCTCGATACGCGCCTGCGCGCCCTGCGCAAGCTTGAGGAGATGCAGCTCAAGACCGAGCTCGACGAACTGACCAAGGAGAAGGGGCAGATCGAGGAACTGCTCGGCTCCGAGGCGACACAGTGGAAGACGATCGCCTGGGATATCCGCCAGGTGAAGAAGTCCTTCGGCCCGGAAACGGCGATCGGCAAGCGCCGCACCGATTTCGCGGACATGCCCGACACCGCCGATATCGACCTGACCCAGGCCATGGTCGAGCGCGAGCCGATCACTGTGGTCATCTCGAAGAAGGGCTGGATCCGCGCGCTGAAGGGCCATGTGCAGGACCGCTCAAGCTTTTCGTTCAAGGGGGACGACGCGCTCCAGACCGCCTTCTTCACCGAGACGACGGCGAAGGTGCTGGTCCTGGCTTCGAATGGCAAGGTCTTCACGCTCGACGCCTCCAAGCTCCCGGGTGGGCGTGGCTTCGGCGATCCGCTCCGGCTGATGATCGAACTGGAGGAGACCGCCGAGATCGTCTCCGCCTTCCCCTACAGGCCCGGGACGAAACTGCTGATGGCGACGAGCGAGGGCAGGGGCTTCGTCGCTCCCGCCGACGATGTTGTCGCCAACACTCGCAAGGGACGGCAGGTGCTCAATGTCGACGGCACGACGGTCGCGATGCTGGCGGTGCCAGCCGATGGCGACCATGTCGCGATCATCGGCCAGAACCGCAAGCTGCTCTGCTTCCCGATCTCGGAAGTCGCGGAGATGGGGCGTGGCAAGGGCGTGCGCCTGCAGCGCTACAGGGATGGCGGCCTTTCCGACGCCAAGACCTTCAACCTCGCCGACGGCCTGACCTGGCTCGACACGTCCGGCCGGACCTGGACCGTGACGCAGGCCGATCTGCTGGAGTGGTTGGGCCATCGCGCGGAAGCAGGCCGCTTGCCGCCCAAGGGCTTCCCGAAGAGCAACACCTTCGGCGGCTAACAGGCCATCGCCCGGGCGGCATGCCGGGGCCAGGCCGAGCATCTCCGAGAGG
>NZ_JBIWYK010000320.1:0-3748 GCF_044752385.1 Allobosea sp. CER48
CGCCCACCCGGCCGGATGCCTGCCGCAGCACCTCCCGCCGCCCCCTGAGCGAGGCCGGTTGATCCTGCTCGCCGCCGGCAAGGCCGCAGGCAGCATGACGGCCATTGCCGAATCTCATTATCTCGACGCCGGTTTCCCGCCGGAGCGGCTTTTCGGTCACGCGGTCGCCCGCCACGGCTATACGGCGTCGACGCGCCAGATCCCGATGGTCGCGGCGGGCCATCCCGTGCCGGATCAGGGGAGCATCGACAGCGCCGAGCAGGCGCTCGCGCTCGCCGCTTCCGCGACGGCGGACGATCTCGTTCTCGTTCTGCTTTCAGGCGGCGGATCGGCCAACTGGGTCGCTCCGGCCGGGGCGCTCGCGCTCGCCGAGAAGCAGGCGGTCAACAAGGCGCTGCTGCGCTCCGGCGCGCCGATCGGCGAGATGAACATCGTCCGCAAGCGCCTGTCCCGCATCAAGGGCGGACGGCTCGCAATTGCCGCCGCCCCTGCCCGGCTGCTCACGCTCGCCATCTCGGATGTGCCTGGCGACGAGCCGGCGGCCATCGCCTCCGGCCCCACCGTCGCGGATCCCTCGACCACGGCGGACGCCCGCGGCATCGTCGCCCGCTACGGGCTCGACCTGCCACCCGCGGCCCGCAGCTTGCTCGACGACCCCACGAACGAGACGCCAAAGCCGGGTCACCCTGCCTTCGCCGCCACCGATTTCCGGATCATCGCCCGCCCGGCCGACGCCCTTGCCGCAGCTCGGGCGGCAGCCGAGGCGGCCGGCTACGAGGTCCACGATCTCGGCCCTGATCTGGAGGGCGAGGCCCGTGAGGTCGCGGCCGGTCATGCCAAGCTGGCCCGGCAGCTGAAGCGCGAGGGCCGTCGCGCCGCGATCCTCTCCGGCGGCGAACTCACCGTGACCCTGCGCGGCTCCGGCCGCGGTGGCCCCAACCAGGAATATGCGCTGGCGCTCGCGATCGCACTCGCCGGCGAGCCCGGCATCGTCGCGCTCGCCGGCGACACCGACGGCACCGATGGCGGCGGCGGCGAGGCGACCGACCCGGCCGGCGCGCTGGTCGATCCGCAAACTTTGACGCGCGCCGCCGAGATCGGCCTTGATCCCGCCCGATCCCTCGCCGACAACGATTCGACCGGCTTCTTCGAAGCGCTGGGCGATTTGCTGCAGCCGGGGCCGACACTCACCAATGTCAATGACTGCCGCGTGATCCTGATCGAACCGTGAGATTTCTCCTGACCCAGCGCACGGCTCTTCTGGCCGCCGGCTGCACCGCCGCCTTCATCGCGAGCGCTCTGCCGGCAAAGGCCGATTTGCGCATGTGCAACACCACGTCGAGCCGCATCGGTGTCGCCATCGGTTACCGCGACGCCCAGGGCTGGACCACCGAAGGATGGTGGAACATCAGCCCGCGTGGTTGCGAGACCCTGCTGCGCGGCACGCTGGCTGCGCGCTTCTACTACGTCCATGCCGTCGATTACGACAAGGGCGGCGAATGGACCGGCAAATCGGTCATGTGCGTCCGCAACAAGGAATTCACGATTCGCGGCATCGAGGACTGCCTGGCGCGGGGCTATGACCGGGCCGCCTTCTTCGAGGTCGACACCGGCGAGCAGAAGAGCTGGACCATCCAGCTCACCGATACCGCGGGAGGCGCGCGGCCGCGCCCCTGAGCGACGGGCCGGGCGAGCGGATGAAAGGCCCGCGCCACGCGCGGGCGAACGAGACGATGCTGACAGGGCCGGAGCCGGAAGCGGTTCGGCCTCATGGGGACAGACAATGAAGCGCGAACGCCGGATCAAGATCATCGCCACCCTCGGGCCGGCTTCCTCGACCGAGGAGATGTGCGCCAAGCTCTTCGAGGCCGGTGTCGACGTGTTCCGGATCAACATGAGCCACACCCAGCGGGAGACGCTGGCCGAGAAGGTCGCGATGCTGCGCAGCCTCGAGGGCAAGTTCCACCGCCCGGTCGGCATCCTGGCCGATCTCCAGGGCCCCAAGCTGCGCGTCGGCCAGTTCGGCGGGGACGGCGGCGTGATGCTGGAGAACGGTGCGCGCTTCGTTCTCGACGCGGATCCGGCACCCGGCGACGCCAAGCGCGTCCACCTGCCCCATCCCGAGATCCTCAGCGCGCTCGAGCCCGGCCACACGCTGATCCTCGACGACGGCAAGCTGCGTCTCGTGGTCGAAAAGGCTTCCCCGAAGCAGGCCGTGACCAAGGTGGTCGTCGGCGGCCGCCTGTCCTCGCGCAAGGGCGTCAGCCTGCCCGACACCACGATCGCCGTTTCGGCCATGACCGAGAAGGATCGCGCCGATGCCGAGGTCGCGGCCGAGGTCGGCGTCGACTGGATCGCACTCTCCTTCGTGCAGCGCCCCGAGGACATGGCGGAACTGCGCAAGATCGTGCGCGGCCGCGCGCTGGCGCTCGCCAAGATAGAAAAGCCGCAGGCCGTCGCGCGCATGGAAGAGATCATCGACGCCTCCGACGCGATCATGGTCGCGCGCGGCGACCTCGGCGTCGAGATGCCGCTGGAGAAGGTTCCGGGCACGCAGAAGCGCCTGACTCGCATGGCCCGCCTCAAGGGCAAGCCGGTCGTGGTCGCGACCCAGATGCTGGAGAGCATGATCACGAGCCCGGTGCCGACGCGCGCAGAGGTCTCCGACGTCGCCACCGCCGTCTTCGAGGGGGCGGACGCCGTCATGCTCTCGGCCGAGAGCGCCGCCGGCCAGTATCCGGTTGAGGCGGTGACGATGATGAACCGCATCGCCGAGGAGGTCGAGAACGACGCGGTCTACCGCTCGATCCTCGACTCGCAGCGCAACGAGCCCGAAGCCACCGGCGCCGATGCCATCGCCAAGGCAGCCCACGAGATCGCCGAGACGCTGAACCTGAAGGCGATCTGCGCCTGGACCTCCTCGGGTTCGACCGCCTTCCGCATCGCCCGGGAGCGGCCGAACTCGACCGTGATCGCGCTGACGCCGAACCGCGCGACGGCGCGTCGGCTCACACTGGTCTGGGGCGTCCACGCCATCGTCACCAAGGACGCCAGCGACGCCGACGACATGGCCTTCCGCGCCTGCAAGTTCGCCGTGCGCGAGCGCTATGCCGCACTCGGAGACCGCGTGATCGTCGTCGCCGGCGTGCCCTTCGGCACACCGGGCGCGACCAACATGGTGCGGATCGCCTTCATCGCGCAGGAGCATGTCGCCAAGGCGTAGGCGGGACGTTCGAAAGAGAGGGCGGCCGGCCCGCAGCGCCTCAGGCGTCGCGGCCGTCCACCTCGCTCTTGAGCGAGTCCACCGCCTTCTTCACGGCGTCGAACTCCGGATAGATCGTCAGCGCCTTGCGGAAGGCGATCATCGCGCCCTTGTCGTCACCCTGCTGGCGCAGGATCAGGCCGAGCCCCATCATGGCGCCGTAATGGCGCGGCTCGCGCTTCAGCGTTTCGCCGATATCCAGCATCGAGCGGATCGAGTCCCCTGCGATGTAAAGCGCGTTGGCCCGCTGGTTCCAGGCCTCGGCCCAGTCCGGCTGCAGGCTGATGATGCGGTCGAGCAGCTCGATGGCGATCTCCGTCTGCTTGTCCTGCAGGGCCTTCTGCGCCCGGGTCATCAGCAGATCGGCCGTGTCCGAGCCGGACCGCGCCCAGCGGCGCTGGATCAGCCGGGCGACGCCTTCGGCCTCCTCCTGCGTCTTGGCGTCGTGGAGTCTCTCGAAGAGCCGCTCCAGCGTCGCCGCCGGCC
>NZ_JBIWYK010000321.1:0-3744 GCF_044752385.1 Allobosea sp. CER48
CTCGTCTCGAACCTGATGGCGATCATCCTGCAGTCTCTTTGCGCGCGCCTCGCCATCGCGACAGGCCGCGACCTTGCGCAGGCCTGCCGAGACGCTTACCCCCCCTATATGGCCTGGCCGCTCTGGTTGCTGGCCGAGCTCGCGATCTGCGCGACGGATCTCGCCGAGGTGATCGGCACCGCGATCGGCCTGAACCTGCTCTTCGGCATCCCGCTCGAGATCGGCGTTCTGATCACCGCCTTCGACGTCTTCATCATCCTGTGGCTGCAGACGCGCGGCTTCCGCTGGATCGAAGCCTTCATCATCACGCTGCTCGGCGTCATCGCCCTGTGCTTCGGCATCCAGATCGCACTCGCCGATCCGAACTGGGGCGAGGTGATCCGCGGCTTCGCGCCGACGACGGAGATCGTCACCAATCCGAACATGCTCTACATCGCGCTCGGCATCATCGGCGCCACGGTGATGCCGCACAACCTCTACCTGCATTCCGGCATCGTTCAGACCCGCGCCTATGGCGAAACCCTGCCGGAGAAGCGCGAGGCGCTGAAGTTCGCGACGATCGATTCCACCGTCGCGCTCTGCTTCGCGCTGCTGATCAACGCCTCGATCCTGATCCTCGCCGCGGCGACCTTCCACAAGGCCGGGCACACGGATGTCGCCGAGCTAGGCAAGGCGCAGGAACTCCTGCAGCCCCTGCTCGGGGCCTCGATCGCGCCCACGCTCTTCGCCATCGCCCTGCTGTGCTGCGGCCTCAACTCGACCGTGACCGCGACCATGGCCGGGCAGATCGTGATGGAAGGCTTCCTGCGCATCCGCCTTCCGGCCTGGATGCGGCGCCTGGTAACGCGTCTCGTCGCCATCGTGCCGGCCATCGCGGTGACCCTGATTTATGGCGAAGGGCAGACGGCGAAGCTGCTCATCCTCAGCCAGGTCATCCTCAGCCTGCAATTGCCCTTCGCAGTGGTTCCGCTGGTGATGTTCACGGCCTCGAAGACCAAGATGGGCGCGCTCGTCGCGCCGCGCTGGCTCAGCCTGGCCGCAGCCGTCATCGCCGCGATCATCATCGTGCTGAACCTCAAGCTGCTGTTCGACGTCGCGACGGGGGCCTGACGCTTCCGCCAGCACGCACCAACAAAGAAGCGCTCCGGGAGCCCCCGGAGCGCTCTTTTCGTTCGTCGGACGGTGCCGATGCAGACCGCGGTCAGCGCTTGCCCGACATCGACCCGAGAATGCCGCGCAGGATCGCATTGCCGACCTGCCGGCCGATCGAGGTCGCGGCCGAGCGCGCCGCCGAGGTGATGACCTTCTCGGCCATGCTCTGCGGCAGCGGGCCGCCGCGCGAGCCCGGCCCCGTCTTCGGGCGCTGCTGCGGCGCACCCCCGCCGAGCCAGCCGCCGATCGTGTCGAGGATGCCGCCTCCCCCGCCGCCGGCGGACGCCTCGATCGGCGATCCGTCCGGGTTGAGGTTCTTGCGCTTCATCAGCTCTTCATAGGCCGACTCCCGGTCGACCATGGTGTCGTACTTGCCCTTCTCGGGGGAGCCATTGATCGCCTGCTGACGCTGCTGCGGCGTGCAGGGGCCGACCTGCGCCATCGGCGGTGCGATCAGCGCGCGCTCGACCATTTCAGGCGAGCCCTTGCCTTCCAGCATCGAAACCAGCGCCTCGCCGACGGCGAGCTGGCTGATCGCCTCCTCCGTCTTGATCTTCGGGTTCTGGCGGAATGTCTCCGCGGCTGCGCGGACCGCCTTCTGGTCGCGCGGGGTGAAGGCGCGCAACGCGTGCTGGACGCGATTGCCGAGCTGGGCCAGCACCGTGTCGGGAATGTCGAGCGGGTTCTGCGTGACGAAATAGACGCCGACGCCCTTGGAGCGGATCAGGCGGACGACCTGCTCGACCGCCGTCAGCAGCGCCTTGGGCGCGCCGTTGAAGAGCAGGTGCGCCTCGTCGAAGAAGAAGACGAGCTTCGGCTTGTCGAGATCACCGACCTCCGGCAGCTGCTCGAACAGCTCAGAAAGCAGCCAGAGTAGGAAGGTCGCGTAGAGCCGCGGATTGTTCATCAGCTTGTCGGCGGCGAGGATGTTGACGATGCCGCGCCCATCGCGGTCCGTCTTCATCAGGTCGTTGATGTCGAGCGCCGGCTCGCCGAAGAAGAGGTCGCCCTTCTGGTTCTCGAGCACGAGCAGCGCGCGCTGGATCGTGCCGACCGTGGCCGAGCTGACATTGCCGTATTTGGTGGTCAGTTCCTGCGCGTTCTCGGCGATGAAAGTCAGGATCGCGCGCAGGTCCTTGAGGTCGAGCAGCAGCAGCTTTTGCTCGTCCGCGATGCGGAAGGCGATGTTGAGCACGCCCTCCTGCGTGTCGTTGAGGTCGAGCAGACGGGCCAGCAGAAGCGGCCCCATCTCGGAGATCGTGGCGCGCACCGGGTGGCCCTGTTCGCCGAACACGTCCCAGAAGACGGTCGTGAACTGGTCGGGCTCGTATTTCAGCCCGAGTTCCTTGGCGCGGTTGACGAAGGCCGGTTTGGAATCCCCCGGCGCGACGATGCCTGACAGATCGCCCTTGATGTCGGCGGCGAAGACGGGGACGCCGTTGCGGGCAAAGCCTTCGGCCATGACCTGGAGCGTCACGGTCTTCCCGGTTCCGGTCGCGCCGGTCACGAGGCCATGACGATTGGCGAGCTTGAGCAACAGGTTCTCCGGCTTGCCGCTCTTGCCGATCAGAATCGCGCCGTCATCCGCCATCGCATCCGCCTATGAGATTTCCCAGAACGTCAGTTGAGGGTGTAACCAAACGACGCAGAGCGCGGAAGCCCAAGGCCGCTGGAAATCAGATCGTAAATATGTAAACTATTTTTGGAAGGCTTCGTGGCGAAGCCGTTTGGCGAGGGGGGTCGAGCCCATGGAAGAATTGCTCACGCGGGTGGCTGCGGCCGCCGGCATCAACGAAGACCTCGCCCGCAAGGCGGTCGGCATCATCCTCGCATTCCTGCAGAAGGAAGGCCCGGCGGCCGAGATCGGCCAGTTGATGGCGGCCCTGCCGGGCGCGCAGGCGCTGGCCGATGCGGAAGGTGGCGCCAAGGGCGGGATGCTCGGCGCGATCGGCGGGCTGATGGGCGGTGGCGGCGGCGTCATGGCGCTCGGCGGCCAGCTCATGGGCGCCGGCCTCTCGATGGGCCAGATCCAGAGCGTCTCGAAGGAAATGTTCGCCGTCGGCCGCGAGAAGGCAGGCGAGGACGCGATGGGCGCGATCGTCGGCGCCATTCCGGGCCTCGGCCAGTTCGTCTGAGCATTCGCCTCGATTTGCGCCGTCGCGGCACCGTCTTCGGACGGTCTCACGGCGGCGTTTTCGATTGCTATTCGCATTCCTGCACCTGCCTTGCGACGAAGTAGGGATGGCGGTGCGCGCGCACCCATGGCAATCAGCGCTCCACGGCTGCACACTGTGCGGAAGAGGAGCATCGGCGCGTATGAACTCGGCTGCCCAATCCGACCTTCCCTATCTCGACGCTTTCCCGTCGCCGTCGCATGACGCCTGGCGCGCGGCCGTCGACAAGGTTCTGAAGGGCTCGGATTTCGAGAAGCGGCTGGTCGGACGCACCGCTGACGGCATTCGCATCGAGCCGCTTTATCCTGCCGCCTCGCCCGCCGCCCGTGCCCTGCGCGCGGAGGCCGGGCGCTGGCATGTCGCGGCGAGACTGGACCACCCGGAACCGAAGGAGGCGCAGGCACTTGCCCTGGCCGAT